>NZ_QAIJ01000267.1:12493-28126 GCF_003060985.1 Stenotrophomonas sp. HMWF023 | reverse complement strand
GACCTCGCCCGCTTCGGCTTGTACAGCTCGGCACCGCCATGCGCGGCCGTCGGCCTGCGCTGGCCAGCCTGCTGGCGTGGGTGGCGATGCTGACGCTGTTGCTGGGCACCCTGCCGCTGCTACCCGTGGCTCATGCGGCTGCAACCCAGGCGCTGCAGCAGCCGCTGGAAGAGCGCGGCGGCGAAGCCCCTCTGCAGGAAGAAGCGCCAGCCAAGCTGCGGCGCTGCGCATCGGCACCGGCCAAGTCCACTGACAAGCCGGCACCGCCTCTGCTGCTGGCCAGCCACTGGCTGCGTACCGAACTTGATCTGGTTCCCTCCGCGTCGGCTCCGTCCGGCGCGCGTTCGCACTGGCCGTTGGCCGCACCAGACATGCCCTGGACCGATGCGCCCGGGCGTCGCCAGCAACGCGGCCAGGCGCCGCCGCTCGCCTGATCCACGGCACGCTGTGACCGCCTGAGCGGTTGCACCGGCTCGCCGCAGCCTGCTTCACCTCTGCCGCCCCTGACCGGGCCATCCCTGCCCTGCCGCGCGCGCTCCGCGCCCGGCATCGCGCTGCCTTACATCCTTCGAGGTATCTGCCATGGCCCAGCGCCATCGTGTCCGTTCGTCCCTGTCCCGCCATCTGTTGACCAGCGCCGTGCTGGCCGCCGTCGCGGCTCCCGCCTACGCCCATGGCGACGCTTCCGGCGCACCCCAGACCCTCGACAAGGTGGTAGTCACCGCCGCTGGCTTCGAGCAGAAAGTAGTCGACGCACCGGCCAGCATCAGCGTGGTCAGTCGCGAAGAACTGAGCAAGCGCCCCTACACCAGCCTGGTTGACGCGTTGCGCGACGTTGAGGGCATCGACGTCGGCCTGGAAGCCACCGACAAGAACGGCCGCGCCACCATCTCCATGCGCGGCCTGCCGTCCGAATACACCCTGGTGCTGATCGACGGGCGCCGCCAGAGCAACGCCGGCCAGCTGTATCCGAACAACTTCGGCGGTGGCCAGTTCGCCTACCTGCCGCCGCTGGATGCGATCGAGCGCATCGAAGTGGTGCGTGGCCCGATGTCCACGCTGTACGGCTCGGATGCAATGGGCGGCGTCATCAACATCATCACCCGCCGCAACCAGGACAGCTGGCACGGCGCGGTCACCCAGGGCTTCACCGTGCAGCAGGACGACCAGTTCGGCGATGCACGCAGCACCGACCTGTACCTCAGCGGCCCACTAGTGAAGGACCGCCTCGGCTTGGCCGTGCGCGGCAGCTACTACGATGCCAAAGCCTCCAATCCCGAGTGGGATGCACTGACCCTGCCCGACGGCACGCTGTGGGAACGCAGCATCGGTTTTGGTGGCGGCGGCAAGTCGGTGGCCAACACCAACTGGAATACCGGCGTGCGTCTGAACTTCCATGTCAACGACGACCACGAGCTGTGGCTGGACTACGACGTCTCTCGCCAGAAGTACGACAACAGCGAGGGCCAGACCGGCACGCTCGACAGCCTGGCCAGCCTGTGGCGCGTCGGCAACGCGGTGGTCCCGAACCCGAATGGCAGCGGCACCGTCACCCGCCGCGTGGTGCAGCCGCGCGTGGGCTACACCGCCTACCAGCGCTATGAGCGCGACCAGCTCTCGCTGACCCATCAGGGTCGCTACAGCTTCGGCACCTGGCAGACCTCGCTGACCCACAGCAAGAGCAGCAACCTCGGACGCTCGCTGCCGCTGACGCTGGACGAGCGCGCCGGCCTGCAGACCCTGTGGAACGACGTCTGCCGCCGCACCGGTGCCGCCAACAACTGTGCCGCCGGCCGCAACAACGCGCTGGGCGCACTCAACGCCAGCGAACAGGCACGCCTGCAGGCGTTCCTGCCGCGTCCGCTGCGCACCATGGAGCTGGAAGGCTACGTGCTGGACACGATGCTCGACCTGGACTTCGGCGCGCACAAGCTGACCGTGGGCGGCCAGTACAACGACACCGACATGGTCGACGGCGTGTTCGGCATGGACGGTGCCGGCTACCGCAGCAACACCAAGCAGAAGCACCGCATGTGGGCGCTGTTCGCCGAGGACAACTGGTCGCTGACCGACACCCTGACCGCCACCTTCGGCCTGCGCTACGACGACCACAACATCTTCGGCAGCCACCTCAGCCCGCGCGGCTACCTGGTCTGGAACGCGACCAATGCCTGGACCTTCAAGGGCGGCGTCAGCACCGGCTACAAGACCCCGCGTCCGGACCAGCTGTTCCCCGGCATCACCGGCTTCGGTGGCCAGGGCGTGCTGCCGCTGGTGGGTTCGCCCAACCTGAAGCCGGAAACCAGCACCAACTACGAGCTGGCCGCGTACTACGAGGGCCAGCGCTGGGGCTTCAACGTCACCGGTTTCATCAACAAGTTCGAAGACAAGATCGCCAGCGGCGGCACGTTCCCCAACTGCGAGGTGGCGCCCGCGGGCAGCGGCTACTGCGTGGATATCGGCCCGGGCTGGGCGTCGCTGGGCTACAGCACCTTCACCCAGAGCGTGAACATCGACAAGGCCGAAACGCGCGGCGCGGAACTGGCCGGCCACGTCGACCTGCTGGACAACCTGCAGCTGCGTGGCAACTACACCTGGACCAAAAGCGAGCAGACCGCCGGTTCCGGCAAGGGCCTGCCGATCACCGGCACCATGCCGGCCAAGCACATGGTCAACGCCAGCCTCAACTGGCAGCTCAACGATGCGATCAGCCTGTCGTTGATCGGCGAAGGCCGCTACGACCGCTACCGCGACACGATCCTCGATGCCGCCGGTGCCAGCCACACCCGCTACTACGAGGACTACACGATCTTCCACCTCGGTGGCAGCTGGAAGGCCACGCAGTGGCTGACGGTCAACGCGCGGGTCAACAACCTGTTCGACAAGAACTTCGTCTCGCAGTCGTGCCTGCTGACCAGCCCCAGCGAATACAACTGCGTGGACGACTACGCCACCAAGGACCAGCGCCGCAGCTACTGGATCTCGCTCAACGCGAAGTTCTGAGACCGCGACCGGTAGTGCCGGCCGCTGGCCGGCATCGCCCTGACCTGGTAGATGCCGACCTTGGTCGGCGCTCCATCCACGCATGGCGTGGATCTACTGCCCATACCGAACCTGGACGGCGCTCCATCCGCGCATGGCGTGGATCTACCGGTCAGTGGTAGTGCCGGCCGCTGGCCGGCAACCGCACGATGTTTCCAAGAGTCATGGGATCTGCCGGCCAGCGGCCGGCACTACCCCTTCAGAGATACACAACGACATCTAATTGCGAGCAATTCTCATCAATGATGTAATGCCCAGTATTCATCCGTCCCGAACCGTGCCGTGAGCCGTCCCGCATCTTCCACCGTGCAGCAGCAACAGAGCCGCGGCTTCTGGCTGCGTACCCTGCACCAGTGGCACTGGATCAGCTCGGCGGTGTGCCTGATCGGCATGCTGCTGTTCGCGGTAACCGGGCTCACGCTGAACCACGCGGCGAAGATCGAGGCCAAGCCACAGGTGCAGAACCAGCATCTGGAACTGCCGGCCGACGTGCGCGGCCAGCTCGGCACACGCGAGGACGGCAACGCGCCGATCCCGCGCCCGGCCCGGCAATGGCTGGACGAGCAGCTGGGCATTTCCATCGGCGGCCGACCCGCCGAATGGTCAGCCGAGGAAATCTACCTGTCGCTGCCACGCCCCGGCGGCGACGCCTGGCTGAGCATCGACCGCGAAACCGGCGCAGTCGAGTACGAATCGACCTCGCGCGGCGCGGTGTCCTACCTCAACGACCTGCACAAGGGCCGCAATGCCGGCCCCGCGTGGGGCTGGTTCCTGGACGTGTTCGCCGTGGCCTGCCTGGTGTTCTGCATCACCGGTCTGTTCCTGCTGCACCTGCATGCGCGGCAGCGACGCATGACCTGGCCGCTGGTCGGCCTGGGCCTGATGATTCCGCTGCTGATCGCCCTGCTGCTGATCCACTGAACTTCCACCGTGATTTCCATCCGTTTCTCCGGAGCCGCCCCATGCGCGTCACCCTGACCATCGCCCTCAGCGGCCTGCTGGCCACCTCGCCGGCCTACGCCACCACCCTCGACATCAACGTCGAAGTACCCAAGCTCAACGTGGCCGAGTACCACCGCCCGTATGTGGCAGTGTGGCTGGAAGGCGCCGACCAGAAGGTCGCCGCCAACCTGTCGGTCTGGTACCAGCAGACCAGCAACAGCGAAGGCCATGGCACCAAGTGGCTGCCCGACCTGCGCCAGTGGTGGCGCAAGAGCGGCCGCACCCTGCAGGTGCCGGTGGACGGCGTGACCGGCCCGACCCGTCCCGCCGGCAAGCACGCGCTGTCGTTCAACGACAAGCAGCCGGCGCTGAAGCAGCTGGCCCCGGGCAACTACACCCTGGTGGTGGAAGCGGTGCGCGAAGTCGGCGGCCGTGAACTGCTGAAGATCCCCTTCAGCTGGCCGGCCACCGCCGCACAGAACGGCCGCGCGCAGGGCGCCACCGAACTGGGCCAGGTCACCCTCGCCGTCAAGCCCTGAAAAGGGGACGGAGGGGATCAAGTCGCAATTCCCTCCGTCCTGTCGCAACGCACCCGATCCTTCCTGGAGTCTTCCGCATGAAGCGCACGCTCGTCCTCGCCGCCGCTCTGGCCGCTGCCCTTCCCTTCTCTGCCCTGGCCCACAAGGCCTGGCTGCTGCCCTCGCAGACCGTGATCGCCGGCAATGCGCCGTGGATCACCGTCGATGGTGCGGTCTCCAATGACCTGTTCTATTTCAACCACGTGCCGCTGCGCCTGGAATCGGTGGTGATCACCGCCCCGGACGGCAGCACCGTGCAGGCGCAGAACGCGTCCACCGGCAAGTACCGCAGCGTGTTCGACGTCGAACTGAAACAGCAGGGCACCTACCGCATCGCCTCGGTCAACGACGGCCTGTCGGCCACCTATGAACTGAATGGCGAGCGCAAGCGCTGGCGCGGCACCGCCGCCACCTTCGGCGAACTGCCCAAGGATGCGAAGAAGCTGGAAGTGAGCCAGTCGGTCGGCCGCGTGGAGACCTTCGTCACCAACGGCGCGCCGAACGACACCGCGCTGAAGCCGACCAACCGCGGCATCGAACTGGTGGCCGTCGGCCACCCGAACGACCTGTTTGCCGGCGAGGAAGCCACCTTCCGCGTACTGGTCGACGGCAAGCCGACCGCGGGCCTGGAGTTCGAGATCGTGCGCGGTGGCACCCGCTACCGCAACGCGCAGGACGAGCAGAAACTGACCAGCGACGCCAAGGGCGAGATCAAGGTGACTTGGCCGGAAGCCGGCATGTACTGGCTGGAAACCGGCACCGAGGACAAGAAGACGTCGGTCAAACAGGCCGCCAAGCGTCGTCTCAGCTACGTCGCCACGCTGGAAGTACTGCCGCAGTAAACGCATCGCTGCGATACCCGGCGCGCCCGGGTATCGCAGCCCGCCACGCATGCCCATGACCTCTACCGCACTCGACATCGCCCGGCTGGGCGGCACCACCATGGGCACCACCTGGAGCGTGTCTCTGGTGGCACCGCGCCAGCGCGACCTGCATCCGCTGCATGCTGGCGTCCAGGCCCGCCTGGATGAAGTGGTCGCACAGATGAGCACGTGGGAAGCAGGCTCGGACCTGAGCCGTTATAACCGCGCCGAGGCGGGACGCTACTGCGTGCTGCCCACCGAAACACGCCATGTATTGACCTGCGCGCAGGCCATCGCCGCCGCCAGCGACGGCGCCTTCGATCCGACCATCGGCCCACTGGTGGCGCTGTGGGGCTTCGGTGCGCATGCTGGTGAACGACGTGCACCCGATGCCACCACGTTGCAGGCAACCCGTGCACGCTGCGGTTGGCAGCGCCTGCACTGGCAGGACGATGCGCTGCTGCAACCCGGCGGCCTGGAGCTGGATCTCTCAGCGATCGCCAAGGGCTTCGGTGTCGACCACGTCGCCGCCTGGCTGCGCAGCCAAGGTGTCGATGCCGCACTGATTGAAGTCGGTGGCGAGCTGGCGGGCTACGGCCGCAAGCCCGACGGCCAGCCGTGGCGCGTGCTGGTGGAGTCGGCGCCGGAAGAAGATGCCCACACCGATATGCCACCGCGTGTACTCGCGCTGGAAGGGAAGGCAGTGGCCACCTCCGGCGATCGCTGGCACCAGTATCAGGACGATGGCGTGGCCTACAGTCACAGCCTCGACCCACGCAGCGGCACGCCGGTGCGACAGGTCGCAGCCGCCGTCACCGTGGTCGCCGACGACGCGATGCACGCTGACGCCTGGGCCACCGCACTGACCGTGCTCGGTCGCGACGCGGGCATCGCGCTGGCAGAGCGCGAAGGGCTGGCGGCGCGCTACCTCGAACGCGCCGCCGATGGCCCACGCGAAACCCTCAGCAGCGCCTTCCAGCAACTGCTGGATGAGCAGGCCGCATGAGCACTCGTTTCTCGCGCGCAACCCTTGGCAACGGCGTGGTTCTGGTCCTGCTGGCAGTGATCGGCGGCGCCCTGCTGCGTCTGCACCTCGGCGAAGCCTGGTGGCAGGGTGCGCCGGCGTCGCGGCAGTGGGTCATCGCACTGGCCGCCACCGCGCTGTATTCGCTGGCGTGCGCCGTGGTGTGGTGGCGCAGCCGTCCACGCGATGACACGGCCGAAGGCGAAAGCCAACCGATGCTGCTGGTCTGGTCCAGCCAGACCGGCTTCGCCCGCGAACTCGCCGAGCGCAGTGCGCAGGCCCTGCGCTCGGCCGGCGTGCCGGTGCGCCTGCGCGGTCTGCACGACGTGGATGCGCCCCTGCTTGCGGGCAGCGCGCGTGCACTGTTCATCGTCAGCACCACCGGCGAAGGCGATGCACCCGACCACGCCCTGCCCTTCCTGCGCCGGGTGATGACCACGCCGCCGCCTCTGGGCCACCTGCAGTACGGCGTGCTCGCACTGGGTGATCGCAGCTACGGCCACTTCTGCGCGTTCGGCCACCAGCTGCACGACTGGCTGCGCCAGCACGGCGCGCATCCGCTGTTCGATGCCATTGAAGTCGACAACGCCGATCCAGCCGCCCTGCGCCACTGGCAGCAGCTGCTCGGCCAGCTCGGCGGCGACGCCAGCGAACTGCCCGATTGGACACCGGCCGAGTACCAGCCGTGGACGCTGCTGCAGCGCATCCACCTCAACCCCGGCAGCGTCGGTGGTCCTGTCTACTGGCTGCGCCTGCAGCCACCGACCGACAGCAGCGCACACTGGCAGGCGGGCGACATCGCTGAGGTCGGACCCCAGCACGCCGAACAGAGCACGCGCGACTGGCTGCAGGCGCAGGGCTTCGATGCGGATACCGTGTTGGACGATGGGAATACGCTGCTCGCCCGCGTCGTGCGATCGCATCTGCCTTCCTTGGTTGCAGCGGGCGATATGCCTGGATTGTTGGCGGCACTGCAGCCACTGCCGCATCGCGAGTACTCCATCGCCTCGGTGATGGACGACGGCGCGGTGGAGCTGCTGCTGCGCCGTCAGCTGCGTGCCGATGGCACACCGGGCGTTGGCAGTGGCTGGCTGTGCGACCACGCGGCCATCGGCGAACCGATGCAGATGCGCCTGCGCCGCAACGAGAATTTCCACGGTGTCGCCGTCGATGTTCCGCTGCTGCTGATCGGCAACGGTACCGGTATCGCTGGCCTGCGCGCACACCTGCACGAGCGCGCTCGCGTTGGCGGCGGTCGAACCTGGCTGTTGTTCGGCGAACGCTCAGCCGCGCATGATTTTCACTTCGGCGATGAGCTGCAGGCGATGCTCGCCAACGGCACGCTGACCCGCCTGGATACGGTATTCAGCCGTGATGGCGGCGCGCACCACTACGTGCAGGATCGCCTGCTGGCCGAAGCATCCACTCTGCGGCAGTGGATCGATGAAGGCGCGACGATCCTGGTCTGCGGCAGCCTGCAGGGCATGGCCCCGGCAGTGGATGCAGTGATCGAGCAGGTGCTCGGTGCCGATGGCAAGGAAGCACTGCTCCTGGCCGGTCGCTACCGGCGCGACGTGTATTGAGCGAACGGGTAAGGGCGAACTGCTTCCGGGTGGGGCGAACCGCCTCCCGGTGAGTGCGAACCGCCTTCTGGTGGGTGCGAACCTTGGTTCGCACCATGCCCCGGTATCGGCCGCTGCATCCACGCATGGCGTGGATCTACTGGACGGCTTCGGTCGGTGTGAATCGGCTTCTGGTGAGTGCGAACCTTGGTTCGTACCATGCCGTGGCATCGGCCACTGCATCCACGCATGGTGTGGATCTACGGAAAAAAACCGCGCAATCTGCTTCAGTAGATCCACGCCATGCGTGGATGATTGCCTCCGGGCGCCGACGATGGCTCAGCCGCCTGCGGCGCTCACCCGTATCGCCAGCAACTCCCCGCCACCCTGCAGCGCATGCCGCTGACGCTCACCGGCGGCCAACCATGCGGTATCGCCGCTCTGCATCGCAGGCAATCCACTGTCTGTGCCAAACGTGGCCTGCCCACCCAACAGGTGCAGGGCCCACGCCACACCCGGTTCGCAGAAGAAGAACATCGGGCCGACCAGTGGCCGGTGCAGCAGCTCGGCCTGCAGCAGCTCGCGCTTCCACATCAGGTTGAAATCGTGAGTGGTGCCGTCGACCAGCTCGCCATGCAGCGCTGCCTCGCCGGCGAAACGCACGCGCCCATGCGGTGGCAGCACTTCGGCTACACGGCCGTCCTCGAAACGCAGGCGCACGCCATTGCCCTGCAGCAGCACCAGTTCACGCTCGACGCCCGGGAATGCGGAAAACGCGGCGTCCTGTTCGATTTCGGCCACTGACAGGCGCAATGCCCAGTCATCACCCTGCGCCGGCAACCGCAGGATCTCGCGGGTCCAGCCGAGGCCGTTGCGCCAGCGTTCGCGGCGGTAATCCAGGCTGGAAATCACCTGGCTCGGGGTCTGCAGCAGGGAGTCGATGTTCATGCGCGCATTGCATCATGCCGCGCGCCACAACGCATCAACGCGTTGCAAGACCCGCGGCCGTACCGCAATCGCCACCCAGCAGCTGCGAGTGCTTGAGCCAATCCTGGTCGGGGTAGTACGCGAACACCATCGTGCCGCCTCGCAGCGCGTCGATCAGCGGTTTGGCCACCGACAACCGCACCGCCGGACAGCCGAGACTGCGCCCCAACCGACCCTGCAACTGTGCGGTGGAGGGATTCACATACGGCGCACCGTGGATGACGATGGCGCGCTCGCGTGCGCGGTCATTGAAACCCGGCTCCAACCCTGCCAGGCGCAGCGAATAGCCGTTGCCGCCCATGTAGGTTTCCTGCGCAGTGAACGCGCCGAGGCTGGACATGAAGCTGCCATCGCGGTTGGAGAAATGCTCGGTGCGGTTCTCGCCACTGTTGCGGCCATGCGCCACCCACTCCTCGAACAGCAGCCGCTGGCGGGCCAGGTCGAAGACCCACATCCGCGGCTCGGTGGACGGCCGCGAGTAGTCGATCACGCTCAGGCGTTCACCGCTGACACCCAGTTCCGGCCGCTGCAGCGCGCAGCGCATGGCGTGGGCGGCCAACTGCAGCACCCGGCGGTCGGCCTTGGGCGCGCTGCGTGCCAGCTGCGCAGCGAGATCGTCGGCGCTGATCGCGGCAACAGGCGTCTGTGCCCATGCCGACGCACTGGTGACAGTCGCCAGCAGGCCAACAGCGGCCAGCCGGCACGAGCGGGAAGTGGACATGGGCACGCAGGGAGGTCTCAGGATCCCTTGAGGGTGGACGCTGGCGGCTCCGATTCCAAGACCGGCTGCATACCCGATTCAGCCGCGCTTGGGCGCACCGCCGGCAACGAGGTGACCAGCAGGGTCGTGCCCGGCACCAGCACCCGGTACAGCTGGCGGGCGAAATCGGCCGGCAGCGCCATCGGCAGCGATGGGGTGGCCAGCAGGTCCGGCGTGGCCTGGGCGCGGTCCTGGCCCAGCAGCGGATAGGCCGTCCACTGGTGCAGGCGCTGCTGCGCATCAAGCGGGCTGGGCGTGTCGCTGTAGCCCTGGCCCATCACGAACAGAGTGGTGCCCTGGAACGCCGGCAGCGCGTCGGCCTTCAACGGCGACTCGCCGATCATCACACCGTCGCGCAGCACGTACAGGCGCTGGTCGTGCAGGCTGACCAGGATGCCAACCTGACCGCTGGGGGCGGCCGCATCATCCCACCACGCCTTGTCCGGGGCGCCGGCCTCGCCCTCCGGCAGGGCCTGTCCGCGCGCATTCACCGGCGCCAGCACGGCCGGATAGGCCAGCGTCATCGGCGCGCTCTTGGCATCGGCCACGACCACCGTATCGCCGCGCTTGGTTTCGCTGAACAGCTTCTGCGCGAAGGCCTGCGGCAGGCGCACGCAGCCATGCGAGGCCGGGTGCCCAGGCAGGCTGCCGCCGTGCAGCGCGATGCCGTCCCAGGTCAGCCGCTGCATGTACGGCATGGGTGCGCTGTTGTAGAGGTTGGAACGGTGGTCCTTGTCCTTCTGCAGGATGGTGAACACACCGGTCGGCGTCTCATGGCCGGTCTTGCCCGAGCTGATCGTGGTCAGGCCGATGGCAATGCCGTTGCGGTACACATAGGCGCGCTGCTCATCCAGGCTCACCACCAGCACGATCGGCCCGGCCGGCGAAACTTCCGGATGCCACAGGTACTCGCCGGGCTTGAGGTCGGTCGGCCCGCGTACTTCGGAAGTCGTGGCCGCGACGGGTTTGGAGGGTGCGGCCGCCTGTGCAGCGCAGGGCAGTGCCAGAGCAGCGGCGAGCATCAAGGTCAAACGGTGCAGGTGCATCCAGCAGGTTCCATTCCATGCGAATGGCCTCACCGTACACCATGGGCGCGTGGTGGCTGCGCCAAAAGAAATTGCCCGGCGACACAGCCATGTGTCGTACCGGGCAATCGTCACGTCCCTGTCGGCCTGCTGCCACCCCCTCGCATCCTGCGAAGCGGGGGCGGCGTTGCATCCTGCACGCGGCCGCGTCTGTCCTGTTTGTATCTCAGCCCCTTCCACAGGTCTGTGATGCCACCATCCTGGTGATTGGTGTCGCATCCCTGCGACAGTCGGTGGTTACGGGCATCCTGTCCGTAGCCAATGAACCTGCATCCTGCCGGTCCCGACGTTTCCTGTTGTCAGCGCCTGGGTACGGTTCGCACCGGTACCGATCCGGGTACCGGATCCGCGGGCAACATCCTGCTGCCAACGGTGATCCGCCGTCGATTCCGTTCGACGATCGATGTCCCTATCCCCTTCACCTGCGTCAGGTCCTCGACGCGGTGAAACGGGCCGTGTCTGCGCCGGTGCTCGACGATCGCCGCTGCCTTGGTGGCCCCGACCATCGTCAATCCCTGCTGCAGCGCTTGGGCATCGGCCCGGTTGATGTCGATCGGCTCGGCAGCTTGCGCTCCCGTGATCCACATTCCCAGCACCAGCGCCCTCAACACGACAAACCAAGGCACGACGTGTATCTCCTTGTGGTTCTGACCGTCCCGACCGGCAATCCCGTCGGTCGAAACAGTGTCCGTCACCACATGCACACAGCGTATCGGGTTCACGGATTTCTAAAAGCCAGCCAAATACCCGACGTGATGTAGGGAAAACCCTACCCTTGGCCGAGGCGTAGAATGGGCGGATCAGCCATGCAACCGGAGTTTCAGATGGACAGCGCCAAGCTCGGCCAATTCGTCAATGACAAGTGGGACAGCGAAATCGTCCCGCAGTTGGTCGACTACATCCGCATTCCCAACAAGTCGCCGATGTTCGACGCCAACTGGGTGCAGAACGGCTACATGGAGCAGGCGGTCACCCTGATGGAAACCTGGGCCAAGGCTCAGGACCTGCCCGGCCTGAAGGTAGAAGTGGTGCGCCTGGAAGGCCGTACCCCGCTGATCCTGCTGGAAATTCCGGCTACCGGCGCCGAAACCGGCGACGACACCATCCTGCTCTACGGCCACCTGGACAAGCAGCCGGAGATGACCGGCTGGGACGACGACCTCGGCCCGTGGACCCCGGTCCTGCGCGGCGACAAGCTGTATGGCCGTGGCGGTGCCGATGACGGTTACGCCATCTTCGGCTCGCTGGCCGCCGTGTTGGCACTGCAGGCCCAAGGCCTGCCGCATGCCCGCTGCGTGGTGCTGATCGAAGCCTGTGAAGAGTCGGGCAGCTACGACCTGCCGGCCTACGTCGACCACCTGGCTGACCGCATCGGCAAGCCGTCGCTGGTGGTCTGCCTGGATTCGGGCTGCGCCAACTACGACCAGCTGTGGTGCACCACCTCGCTGCGCGGCCTGACCGGCGGCAACTTCTCGGTGAAGGTGCTCAACGAAGGCGTGCACTCCGGTGATGCCTCCGGCGTGGTGCCGTCCAGCTTCCGCCTGCTGCGCCAACTGCTGTCGCGCATCGAGGACCAGGACACCGGCCGCATCCTGATCGAGGGCATGAACGTGGAGATCCCGGCTGAGCGCCTGGAGCAGGCCAAGCGTGCCGCCGACGTGGTCGATACTGCGATCTTCGAGAAATTCCCGCTGGTCGACGGCCTCACGCCGATGAACGACGACCTGACCGAGCTGGTGCTCAACCGTACCTGGCGCCCTGCCCTGTCGGTGACCGGCATCGGCGGCATGCCGCCGCTGGAATCGGCCGGCAACGTGCTGCGCCCGCATACCGCGGTGAAGCTGTCGCTGCGCCTGCCGCCGACTGCCGATGGCAAGACCTGCGGCGAGCTGCTGAAGGAAGCACTGCTGCGCGATCCGCCGAACGGCGCGCAGGTCACCCTGGACCTGGAAAAGGCCTCCACCGGCTGGAACGCGCCGGCGATGGCACCCTGGCTGACCAAGGCCATCGACGATGCCAGCCAGACCTTCTTCGGCAAGCCGGCGATGTACATGGGCGAAGGCGGCTCAATCCCGTTCATGGGCATGCTCGGCGAGAAGTTCCCGGGCGCCCAGTTCATGATCACCGGCGTGCTCGGCCCGCACTCCAACGCCCACGGCCCGAACGAGTTCCTGCACATTCCGATGGGCAAGAAGGTCACCTCGTGCGTGTCCAAGGTGATCAGCGAGCACTACGCGGCAAGCCTGCGTGGCGAGACCAGCGGTTCGCCGGTGGCCGCCGATAGTGGCACCCGCAACGGCGACCACGGCTGCTGCTGATCCAGCACGCAGTGACGGACGCAGCCCGGCCTTGCTAGGCTGCGTCCATCCTTCGAGAGCACTGATTGCATGAACGGTCTGTTTGGCAGCACCAGCTGGCTCTACATCATCCTGGTCGGCTTCTTCGTCGGCCTGCTGGGGCGCTTCTTCATGCCCGGCAACAACCGCATGGGCTGCCTGTTGACCATCGTGCTGGGCATCATCGGCGCGCTGCTGGCCGGCTGGTTCGGCCAGTACATGGGCTGGTACGCCCCCGGTGAACCGGCCGGCTTCCTCGGCGCGGTCGTGGGCGCGGTCGTCGTGCTGGCGATCCTGCGCCTGTTCAGCGGCCGCCGCTGAGCCGCCACCTCCTTTTTCATTCTGCCCCGACGTTGGCGCGCCCGGCGCGCCCGGATATGCCTGCATGACCGAACCCGCCTCTGATCCCCATCGCAGCGCACAGCGCCTGCAGTGGGCCCGTACCCAGCTCGACGACGGCAACGCCGTGGTCGAACGCGCCTCGGTCGACGCCGGCATGCGCAGCTACTGGCGCACCACCAGCCAGCGCGGCAGCCACATCGTGATGGACGCCCCGCCGGGGCTGGAAGACCCCACGCCGTGGCTGCGCATGCGCGGCCTGCTGCACGATCACGGCCTGCGCGTGCCCGCGCTGCTCGCCCAGGACCTCGACGCCGGCTTCCTGCTGCTGGAAGACCTGGGCGGCCCGACGCTGGCGAAGATCCTCGACGAACGCAATGCCGACGCGTGGTTCAGCCGCTCCATCGAGCAGCTGCTGCGCCTGCAGGCCATCCCGGTGCCGGCCGATTTCGGCCAGTTCGGCGAAGCGCTGCTGCAGCGTGATGCCGGCCTGTTCGACGAGTGGTTCCTGCAGCGTCATCTTGGCCTTGAGCTGGACTGCGGCGAGATCGAAGGCCTGCAGCTGGTCCACCGCCGGCTGATGGACAACGCGCTGGGCCAGGCCCAGCTGATGACCCACCGCGACTACATGCCGCGCAACCTGATGCCGGTGGACGGCGGCCCGGCCGTGCTGGATTTCCAGGACCTGGTGCGTGGCCCGATCGCCTACGACGCGGTGAGTCTGTTCAAGGATGCCTTCCTGAGCTGGCCGCTGCAGCGCGTGGACGACTGGCTGGCGCAGTATCACCAGCGCGCGCGCGACGCCGGCCTGCCGGTACCCGACCGTGCCACCTTCCTGCGCGATGCCGACTGGATGGGCATCCAGCGCCACGTGAAGATCCTCGGCCTGTTCTGCCGCCTGCGCTACCGCGACAACAAGGGCCACTACCTGGACGACGCACCGCGCTTCATCGCCTATCTGGATGAAGTGCTGCCGCGCTACCGCGAACTGGCGCCGTTGCAGCAGTTGCTGGAAATGCGGATCAAACCGGCACTGGCCGAGCTGGCCGCGCCGATGCGCGTGCTGCGCTGAAGGCCGTGTCGATGAAGGCTCTGATTTTCGCCGCCGGCCTGGGCGAGCGCATGCGTCCACTGACCCTGCACACGCCCAAGCCGCTGCTCGCAGTGGCCGGCAAACCACTGATCGTGTGGCACCTGCAGCGGTTGGCTGCGTTCGGCATCCGCGACGTGGTGATCAACACCGCATGGCTCGCCGAGCAGTTTCCGGCGACATTGGGCGATGGCAGCCAATGGGGCCTGCAGCTGCATTTCATGCACGAAGGCGATACCCCGCTGGAAACCGGTGGCGGCATCCTCAATGCGTTGCCGGCGCTGGGGGAAGACCCGTTCCTGGTGGTGAACGGCGATATCTGGACCGATTTCGATTTCGCCACGCTGCCGCGTGAACCGGCCGGCGAAGCGCATCTGGTGCTGGTCGACAACCCGACGCAGCACCCCAACGGCGACTACCGGCTGGACGCGCACGGCGTGCTGCACCACGACCGCGAAGGTCCGTGCCTGACCTACGCGGGCATCGGCGTCTATCGTCCGTCGATCGTGGCCGACTGGCGCGCGGTGATCGGCGAGGCACCGGGCAGCGAGCGTGTGCCACCGAAGTTCTCGGTGGTGCCGTTGCAGAAGCATTTCATGGCGCAGGGGCGGATCAGCGGTCAGCATCATCGCGGTCGCTGGACGGATGTCGGCACTGTTGATCGCCTGCGTGCGCTGGACGTTGAGTTGGCCGCGAACGGCTGAGCCCCTCGTGGTTGGTCGTCTTCAGAGCAGAAGCCTTGCTTGGCCGGGCGGGATGGGCTGCGCAGGGGGCGCTGCAAGTACGTCCATGTAAGCTCGGTCGCCGCATCCATGCGGCTCACGCCCCTGCGCAACCCACCCCGCCCGGCCTCTGACAGTTTCCGTGTGCGTCCAACCACGGAAAAGAAAAAGAAAAGCAAAAGCGGGTCGCTTCGCTCACGAAGCGAAAAGCGCATCCACGCATGGCGTGGATCTACGTGTCGACCAAGGTCGACACCCACCGACAGCAGTGCAGAACGCCGTCCCGACAGATCGCGGGAACCT
>NZ_QAIJ01000267.1:0-12483 GCF_003060985.1 Stenotrophomonas sp. HMWF023 | reverse complement strand
TTGCGGGGGCGTGAGCGCCATGGATGGCGCGACCGAGGCTACATGGACGTACTTGCGCCGTCCCCCGCAACCTGAGCCACCCCGCCATCCCACGGATAGCCCGCTTTTGACGTTGACGTTGACGTTGCTTCGGCGGGTGCAGGGCGCAGCCCTGCCGGACAACATCCCTCAGTAGCGAGGACGGCCTTCTTCCAGTACCTGGCGCAGGAACGGCACGGTGATCCGCCGCTTCGCCGCCAGCGATTCGCGATCCAGCCAGTCCAACAGCGTGATCAGCCCACCCAGCTCGCGGCCGGTGTGCGACAGCAGCCACTCGATGGCAGCCTCGTCGATCGCCAGCCCACGGCGCAGCGCGCGCTCGCGCAGCACCGCCGCGCGGCCTTCCTCGTCCAGCGGCTGCAGCAGTACGCGCACGCATTGGCCCAGGCGCGAACGCAGGTCCGGCAGCACCAGGCCCAGTTCGCCGGGCGACTTCTGTGCGGTGTACAGCACCGTCACGTCGGCAGCGCGCGCGCGGTTGTGGAAATCAAACAACGCGATTTCGTCCTCGCGGTTGCCCGCCACCGCATCCAACCCATCCAGCGCCACCAGCTCGCGCTGCTCCAGTCCTTCCAGCGCCACCCGCACCCGGCCAACCACACTGGCCAGCGGCACGTAGGTCGGCAGGCGCCCGGCCTGCTCGGCGCTGGAACACATCGCCAGCGCCTGATGGGTCTTGCCGGTGCCGGCCGCGCCTTCCAGGTAGATCCAATCGTGGCTGGCCCCTACCGCGATGGCACGCAGCTGCGCCAGCGCGCCGTCCGGCGCACCGATGAAGCTCTCCAGGCGCTGGTCCCGCGGGTAATGCAGGGCCAGCGGAAGTTGCGGCACACCAATCACTTCAGTTCCGGACCCTTGTCATTGCCAGGCACGATGATATGGGGCTGGTCGATCACGCCATCAAGCACGATCGCGGGCTTCTCGCCGGCATACAGCTCACTCTGCCGGTAGCGCTGGTGCGCATAGCGCAACAGGACGTTGGTCACCGCCGCCACCGGCAGCGCCAGCAGCATGCCCAGGAAGCCGAACAGCTGGCCACCGGCCATCACCGCGAAGATCACCGCCACCGGGTGCAGGCCGATCTTGTCGCCGACGATGCGCGGGGTCAGCACGTAGCTCTCCAGCAGCTGGCCGACGGTGAACACCACGCCCACCAGGATCAGCAGCTTCAGGTCGAATCCCTGCGCCTGCACCAGCGCGGCCACGATCGCCATCAGGATGCCGGTGGTCGCGCCCAGGTAGGGAATGAAGCTGATCAGGCCGGCGATCAGGCCGATCAACAGGCCCAGCTTGAGCCCGACCAGCGACAGGCCACCGGCGTAGATCACGCCCAGCGCCAGCATCACCAGGAACTGCCCGCGGATGAACGCACCGAGCACTTCATTGGATTCACGCGCCAGCGCGGTGATCGTACCGATCTGGTTGCGCGGAATCACCGATGCCACACGCTCGACCAGCTTGTCCCAATCGCGCAGGAAGTAGAACGCCAGGATCGGCAGCAGCAACAGGTTGACCACCCAGGTGACCACCGTGAAGCCCGAGCGCGATACGTAGCCCATGAAGGTCGTTGCGAACCCACCGGCCTGCTGCCAATGGCTGCGCACCCACTCGATCAGTCGGTCCGGGTCCATCCACTGCATCACTTCCAGCCCGGTCTTCTGCTCGAACCAGGGAATGCCCTTCTCCATCAACCAGGCCTGCGCCTGCGGCGCCGCTGCGATCAAGGTCGTGATCTGGCGCTCGATCATCGGCACCAGCACCAGCAGCAGCGCGACGATCACCAGCACCATCGCCACGAACACCAGCACCACACCGGTCATGCGCGAGCGGCCGGTGGCCTCGATGCGGTCCACCAGCGGATCGCCCAGCCAGGCCAGCGCCAGCGCCAGCACGAACGGGGTCAGGATCGGTGCCAGCAGCCAGACGATCCAGCCGATCAGACCCGCCAGCAGGATGTACTTCAGCCGACGCAGGAACTGCGCGATTTCCGCTTCCGGGGACAGGATCATCGCAGGCGGTACTCGTTGCTGACCGGCGCCGGTGCAGGTGCACCGGTCGTATCGTCGATCGGCGTCGGCAGGGCCGGCAGGGTCGCCGACGGCACCAGCACGCCGTTGTCGCCGAGCATGCGGTTGAAGCCGGCCAGGCCGGTGGTCATTTCCAGATTCAGTTCCAGATGATCGGCAGTCGCGCGCAGCGGAGTGACGTTGCGCACCACCGCCACTTCACGCAGGCCGGCAGCCAGGCGCAGGTATTCGTCCGCGCTGTTGATGCCGGTCACCACCACGCGGTAGGTGCCCGCCTGGCCGGTGGCCGCACCGGCCTTGGCATAACGCTTGACCAGCGCATCGGCAGCGCCATCGGCACCGGCGGCCATCGCGCGCATCGCGTTGGCGTCCTTGCTGGTCCACTTGTTCAGTTCACGGCCGTTGTCGACGAACACCCAGTCCGCCTGCCAGCCGCCATTGGCGCGGTAGAGCTTGCCGATCAGCTGCATCGGCGGCGAATAGCGCGACGAAGCGCGGGCGACGGCAGCGCTGTCCTGGCGCCAGATGGCACCGGCCAGGGCCTGCTCGGCGGCGCCACCACTGGGCAGGCCGAGCTTGTAGCCGCGCTCGATGGCCCGGCTCAGCAGCGGCCGCGCGGCATTGGCCTGCTGCACGCTGACCAGACGCGGACCGCTGCCGTCATCGACGGCCAGCCACAGCACCGGCTTCGGTCGTGGCTGCGGCCACAGCGGCAGACCCAGAGCCGACACCAGCCCGTCCACGTCATCCTCGCGGAAGCGGGCGACCAGCAGGGTACGGAAGCTCGGCGCACCGCTGGCGGCCACGCTCTGGTCCTGCTTGTAGTCGTAGCTGGCCACGTAGTCCTTGGCATTGCGCAACGCCTGCGCCACGCCAGGGCGCGACATGACGCTGCGATCGCCGGACAATTTGCCCAGTACAACGCTCAACGCGCGGGCAAGTGCACCGTTGCGGTCAGCCTCGGCTTGGCTGTTGACGGGCACTTCGGCCTCGTACGCACCACTGGCAGTGGCAACATCCCCCTCGGTTCGCATGCCGCTCTGGGCCATCGTGGCCACCGGCAGGCACAGCGCAAGGAGCAGGGTCAAAAACAGGCTGCGGCGCATCAGGACATCCATTGGCTCGACGTATCCGGGGGGAATTGTTGCCCGAATACGGCCTTTGCGCCAATGCGGCCTGTTAAAATCGGCGATTCAACCCCTGCCAGCGCCGACGCCCGTGACCAACAGCCCGTCTTCCGCCCCTTCCCCCCTCACCTACCGTGACGCGGGTGTCGACATCGACGCCGGCAACGAGCTGGTCGAGCGGATCAAGCCCCTGGTCAAGCGCAGCTTCCGTCCGGAGGTGATGGGCGGCCTGGGTGGCTTCGGCGCCCTGTTCGACCTGTCCAACAAGTACCGCGAGCCGGTGCTGGTGTCGGGTACCGACGGCGTCGGCACCAAGCTGAAGCTGGCCCACCAGCTGAACCGCCACGATACGATCGGCATCGATCTGGTCGCCATGTGCGTGAACGACGTGCTGGTGCAGGGCGCCGAGCCGTTGTTCTTCCTGGACTACTTCGCCACCGGCAAGCTGGACATCGACACCGCCGCCGCAGTCGTGGGCGGCATCGCCAATGGCTGCACCGAGGCCGGCTGCGCCCTGATCGGCGGCGAAACCGCCGAGATGCCCGACATGTACGCGCCGGGTGAGTACGACCTGGCCGGCTTCACCGTCGCTGCCGTCGAAAAGAGCGAGCTGAAGGACGGCGCCCATGTCGCCGCCGGCGACGTGCTGATCGGCATCGCCTCATCCGGCCCGCACTCCAACGGCTATTCGCTGGTCCGTCGCATCTACGACCGCGCCGGCCGCCCGGCCGAGCTGGAGCTGGAAGGCGGGGTCAAGCTGGTCGATGCGCTGATGGCCCCCACCCGCCTGTACGTCAAGCCGATCCTGTCGCTGCTGAAGTCGCATGGCGATGCCATCCACGGCATGGCCCACATCACCGGCGGCGGCCTGACCGAGAACATCATCCGCGTGGTGCCCGAGGGCCTCGGCCTGGACATCCAGGCCTCGTCGTGGACCCTGCCGCCGGTGTTCCAGTGGCTGCAGAAGGAAGGCGCGGTGGCCGACAGCGAAATGTGGCGCACCTTCAACTGCGGCATCGGCTTCGTGCTGATCGTCGCCCCGGACCAGCTGGAGGCCGTGTCCGCTGCGGTCAAGGCGCAGGGCCTGGACCACTGGACGATCGGCCAGGTGGTCACCGCCCAGGGCGGCGAACGCGTCCACATCGCCTGATCCACTGGACAAAGGAACCCGCATGGACGCACCCCCTCCCTTGTCGACGCCGCCGGCTCCGCCGGTGCTGCCGCCGAACCCGGCCGTGCCGGTGTTCGGCCCGCAGGACGCCACCCAGCTGCGCCAGCTGGCAATCGGCCACTACGTGGTCGCTGGCCTGATGGCGGTGTTCTCGCTGATCTTCATCCTGCACATCGTGCTGGGCATCGCCATGCTGTCCGGCTCGCTGCCGATGAAGTCCGGCGGTGAACCGTCTTCGCCGGAAGAACAGCAGTTCGTCGGCTGGCTGTTCACCGTGATGGGTTTCTGCATCGTGCTCGGCGGGCTGACCCTGGCCGGCTTTGTCGCCTATGCCGGCCGCTGCCTGTCGCAGCAGCGCCGCTACCTGTTGTGCATGATCGTGGCGGGGCTGTCGTGCCTGTTCACCCCCATCGGCACCATCCTCGGCGTGTTCACCCTGGTCGTGCTGCTGCGCCCGCAGGTCAAGGCCGCCTTCGCTGGCCAGGCAGGTGTGGCATGAACGATGGACTGAACCCGCCACCGCTGCCCAGGCAGACCCTGGCCGATCTGCAGACCGCCAGCCACCTGCACAACCTGAAGATCCTGTTCTACGCACTGGCAGGCTTCCATTGGCTGGCAGCGCTGGTGTTCCTCGGTTTTGTCGGCATCGTCGCCTTCGAACGCGGCATGGATGACGGTGCCGTGCTGGCGACGGTGTACGGCGCGGTGTCGCTGCTGGCCATCGGGCTGGGCTTCCTGCAGCTGCGCACCGCGCGGCTGCTTGGCCAGCGCAGCAACCTGGCCTGGTGTCGTGGCGCGGCCTGGGCGGCAGTGCTTGCCGGCCCGCTGGGCATGGCGCTGACTGCCTATGCGGTGTATTTCCTGCGCAAGCCGGAGATCGCTGCACTGTTCGACCGCGGCGACCACGTCAGCGTCTGAGCTGGCAGGCGCATGTTCCGTCCCTTCTGCTGATCGCTCCGACATGTCCACGCCCGCTGCTCCCACGCTCGCCAGCAACCGCGCCACCCACTCCCTGTCAGGACCGAAAAAGGTCGCGCTGGCCGCGGTGTTGTGCATATTCGCGGCAACCTGGATCCATCCGCTGTGGCCGCTCGAGCAGACCCTGCACAGCTCGCTGACCGTGATCGGCCTGCTCGCCCTGTGGTGGGTGGACCGGCGCTGGCAGCTGGACAATGGTGCGTTCATCGCCATCTGCGGCTTCATCGCCATCCACTGCGTGGCCGCGCGCTGGCTGTATTCCAACGTGCCCTATGACGCCTGGCTGCAGTCGCTGCTCGGATGGTCGCCGGACGCAGCCTTCGGCTGGCAGCGCAACCACTTCGATCGCCTGATCCACTTTCTCTATGGGGTCTGCTTCACCCCGGCGTTGCTGCAGTTGGCGCGACAGTCCTGGCCTGCGCTGCGCATCGGCCAGGCATTCACCCTGGCGGTGATGGCAGTGATGTGTTCCAGCCTGGTGTATGAGTGGCTGGAATGGGGCATCGCCCTTGCCCTGTCGCCGGAGGCCGCCGAAGCCTACAACGGCCAGCAGGGCGACATGTGGGACGCGCACGCGGACATGCTGCTGGCAACCCTGGGCAGCCTGTTGCTGTGGCCGCTGGTGCGCCGGAGCGCGGTGCGATGAGCATCTGCCGAATCGCCGTACTGGCATCCGGCCGCGGCAGCAATCTGCAGGCCATTGTCGACGCCATTGCTGCAGGGCGGCTGCAGGCCGAGGTTGTCGGCGTGTTCTCCGATCGTCCCGATGCGACCGCACTGGAGCGGGTGGCAGCGGATCGACGCTGGGCGCATGCGCCGAAGGAATTCAGCGACCGCGCCGCCTACGAGCAGGCGCTGGGTGATGCGCTGGCTGCATCCGCCCCGGACTGGATCGTCTGCGCCGGCTACATGCGCATCCTGGGCGCCGATTTCGTACAGCGGTTCAATGGCCGCCTGGTCAACATCCATCCCTCGCTGCTGCCGCTGCACAAGGGCCTGCACACCCATGCACGGGCGCTGGAGGCCGGTGACATCGAGCACGGCGCCAGCGTCCACCTGGTGGTGCCCGAACTGGATGCCGGCGCGGTGCTGGCGCAGGCGCGGGTTCCGGTGCTTGCCGGCGATGATGCGCAGACCCTGGCCGAACGCGTGCTTGCGGTGGAGCATCCGCTGCTGATCGCGACCCTGGAACTGCTCTGTGCAGGCCGCCTGGCTGAACGGGAAGGCCAGCCGACATTCGACGGTCACCCCCTGTTTAGCCCCTTGGCTCTAGATTCCGCCGGGAACCTGAACCGGTAACGCCCGTGCACACGCCCCGCTGACTGCGGGGCTGGCATTCTGCCCCCCTCCTGCGGTTCCTGTCGGCCATGAAGACCACGTCCCTGCTGCGTACAACCCTGCTGCTGCCGCTTGCCGTCCTCGCCTGTGCGGGCTGGGGCCAGGCAACAGCGCCTGCTGCGCCGGCACCTGCCGAGGTGGCGCCGCCTGTGCTGCCTGCACTGGCCTGGGAGCCGCCGCCGCTGCAGCCGTTCAGCGCGACCTACCAGGCGTTCTACAGGGGCAAGGAAGCGGGCGATGCGACCATGCAGGTCACCCACACCGGCGGCAGCCAGTGGCGGGTGGACATGCAGGTGGTCGGCCGCCGCGGCTTTGCCAGCGTGCTTGGCCTGAACATCGAGCAAAGCACCGTGTTCGAGGAGCGCAACGGTGTCTATGCGCCCCTCAGCCAGAGCACGGTGCGCAAGGGCCTGTTCCTCGGCAAGAAGGCCGTCGGCACCTACAACTGGCAGGCCGGCACCGCGCAGTGGAGCGGCGACGTGAAGAAGGAACGCGCACAGCCGATTCCGCTGCAGGCCGGCGACCAGAGCGCCCTGCTGATGAACCTGGCGATCATGCGCGATGCCCGCCCCGGCGCGGCCATGCACTATCGCTACGTCGACATGGGCAAGGTGCGCCAGCACGATTACCAGGCCGCGCCGCAGACCGAGAACGTCGAGGTCGGCGACCTGTCCTACAACGCGCTGCGCGTATATCGCAGCAACGGTGGCAACAACGAAACCATTCTCTGGATCGCCAACGGTGTCCCCACCCCGGTGCGCATCCTGCAACGCGAGGACGGCGAAGATCGCGTCGATCTGCGCCTGATCGAATACCAAGGAGTCTGAGCATGAATACCCTGACCCGCCCCCTGACCTGGATCGCTGCCGCCGCACTGTCGGTGGCCAGCCTGCCGGCCATGGCCCTGCAGCCGTTCAAGGCCGACTACCTGGCCAGCTACATGGGCATGCAGGCCAACGGCAGCATGACCCTGGCCAGCGAAGGCACCAACAAGTGGCGCTACAGCCTGCAGGTCAAGAACCAGCTGGCCGACCTGAGCCAGAGCACGGTGTTCGAGGAAGTGCGCGGGCAGCTGCGCCCGCTCAGCAGCCAGGACCGCTCGGCATTGCTGGTGAAGAAGCGCAATGTGCAGGCCAACTACAACTGGACCAGCAACCAGGCCACCTGGACCGGCGACATCAAGCCGGACCGCGCCGGTCCGATCGCGTTGAAGGCCGGCGACATGGACGCGCTGCTGATCAACCTGGCCATTGCACGTGACCTGGCTGCCGGCAAGCCGCTGACCTATCGCATGGTCGACGAAGGCCGCATCAAGAACATGACCTACCGCGTGGTCGGCAAGGAATCGGTCACCGTGGGTGGCAAGAGCTACGAGGCCACCAAGGTTTCGCGCGTCGACGGCAACAAGGAGCTGATCGCCTGGATCGTGCCGGAGTTCCCGGTGCCGGCGCGCATGCTGCAGCGTGAAAGCGGTCGCGATGCGCTGGACCTGACCATCAAGGCGATGAACTGACCGACGATCCGCGCCATCCACGCATGGCGCGGATCTACTGGGACGCAAAGTAGATCCACGCCATGCGTGGATGGATGCCCCAGGAAAAAACGCCCGCTTTCGCGGGCGTTTTTTTATTTCTTCGGTTCTTCCGCCGGCGCGAACTCGGTGCGGCAGTCCACCCGGATCTGCTCGCCCGTGGATCGACGCACGAAGGTGCGGCAATGGCGGTTGCCGTCCTGGCTGTCGTTCACCGCCACCGCATAGAACGACTGGATGATCTCGTCACGGGTCACCGTGCCGTCGCCATTCCAGTCCATGTCCTTCTGCTCGATGCCCTTGGTGATGGCGATGTTGGCGTACCAGGCGTAGCCCAGCCACGCCAGCACGATCAGCACCAGCACCAGCAGCGCCTTGCGGCGACGGCTGAACTTGCCGCGCAGGATCATGCGGCCACGCGCCGGATGGTGGCGCCGAGCGAAGACAGCTTCTCTTCGATATTCTCGTAGCCGCGATCAAGGTGGTAGATGCGATCGATGGTGGTATCGCCATCGGCCATCAGGCCGGCCAGGATCAGCGACGCCGATGCGCGCAGGTCGGTCGCCATCACCGGTGCACCGCTCAGGCGTTCGTGACCACGCACGATGGCCGTGTGGCCTTCCACCTGGATGTCCGCGCCGAGGCGCAGCAGCTCGTTGACGTGCATGAAACGGTTTTCGAAGATCGTTTCGTTGATCACGCCCACGCCATCGGCCACGCAGTTGAGCGCCATGAACTGCGCCTGCATGTCGGTCGGGAACGCCGGATACGGTGCGGTGGTCAGGTTGACCGCCTTCGGCCGCTTGCCGTGCATGTCCAGGGTGATGCTGTCTTCGGTAGTCTCGATGGTCGCGCCAGCTTCCACCAGCTTGGCCAGCACGGCGTCCATGGTGTTCGGACGCGCGCGGTTGACGGTGACCTTGCCACCGGTCATCGCTGCGGCGACCAGGAAGGTGCCGGTTTCGATGCGGTCGGGCAGCACTTCATGGCGGCCACCGGACAGGCGCTCGACACCTTCGATGACCAGGCGTGCGGTGCCCAGGCCTTCGATCTTCGCGCCCAGCGCGATCAGGCAGTGCGCCAGGTCGGTGACTTCCGGTTCCATCGCCGCGTTGTCGAGGATGGTGGTGCCTTCGGCCAGTACGGCAGCCATCAGCACGTTCTCGGTACCGGTCACGCTGACCATGTCGAAGGTGAAGTGGCCACCCTTCAGGCGCTTGGCGGTTGCCTTGATGAAGCCGTTCTCGACCACGATGTCGGCACCGAGTGCCTGCAGGCCCTTGATGTGCTGGTCGACCGGACGCGAGCCGATCGCGCAGCCACCCGGCAGCGACACTTCGGCCGCGCCGAAGCGGGCCAGCAGCGGGCCCAGCACCAGGATCGAGGCGCGCATGGTCTTGACCAGCTCATATGGAGCCACATGCTGGTTGACCGGGCGCGGGTCGACCACGATCGCGCTGCCGCGCGACAGCGTGCCCTGGTCGATGGTCACTTTCGCGCCCAGTTCGCCCAGCAGCTTCACCGTGGTCACCACGTCGTGCAGATGCGGCACGTTGGTGATCTCCACCGGCGCGTCGGCCAGCAGGGTCGCGCACAGGATGGGGAGGACGGCGTTCTTGGCGCCGGAGATGCTTACTTCACCGTGCAGCGCAGCGCCGCCGGTCACAACGATCTTGGCCATGTATTGGGGATCTTCTGCGGTTCAGCCGGCTTCGGCCGGGGTCACGGTTTTCAATGCGAGCGCGTGGATCGCGCCGCCCATCAGGTCGCCCAGAGTGGCATACACCATCCGGTGGCGGGCCAGCGGCATCTTGCCGGCAAAGGCCTCGCTGACCACGGTCGCTTCGAAATGCACGCCATCGTCACCCTGCACGTCGGCGCGGGCGCCGGGCAGGCCGGTTTCGATCAGATTGCGGATGGTGTCGGCGTCCAACGGGCTTTCCTAATAAAATGTGCGTCCATTCTACTTCCGCTGCGTGGCGTCCGCATGGCCGAATCCCTGTTGCCCCCCCGTTCCGCCGACCCAGCCGCCCTGGTCGCCAGTGGCCGGCGCGTGTTCGAGATCGAACGGCAGGCGCTGGACGCCGTGGCCGACCGCCTCGGCGACGCCTTCCAGCAGGCCTGCCGGGCGATCCTGGGCAGCCGCGGCCGGGTGGTCGCCACCGGCATGGGCAAGTCCGGCCATGTCGCGCGCAAGATCGCCGCCACCCTGGCCTCCACCGGCACCCCGGCGTTCTACGTGCACCCGGGCGAGGCCGGCCACGGCGACCTCGGCATGATCACCGAGGACGACGTGGTGCTGGCCCTGTCCTATTCGGGTGAATCGGATGAGCTGCTGATGCTGCTGCCGGTGCTCAAGCGCCAGGGCAATGTGCTGATCGCCATGACCGGCCGCCCGCAGTCGAGCCTGGCCAGCGCCGCCGATTTCCACCTGGATGTAAGCGTGCCGGCCGAAGCCTGCCCGCTGGCGCTGGCGCCCACCTCCAGCACCACCGCCTCGCTGGCGATGGGCGATGCCCTCGCGGTGGCCCTGCTGGACGCGCGCGGCTTCACCGCCGACGATTTCGCCCGCTCGCACCCGGCCGGCAGCCTCGGCCGCCGCCTGCTGCTGCACATCACCGACGTCATGCACACCGGTGAGGACCTGCCCAAGGTCGATGTCGGCGCCAGTCTCAGCGAAGCGCTGATGGAGATGAGCCGCAAGCGCCTGGGCATGACCGCCGTGGTCGACGACCAGGGCGTGCTGATCGGCCTGTTCACCGACGGCGACCTGCGCCGCGCCCTCGACACCGACCTGGACGTGCGCACCGCCAGGATCGCCGATGTGATGACCCGGCAACCTCGCACCATCAGCGCCGACAAGCTGGCGGTGGAGGCTGCCCGGCTGATGGAAACCCACAAGATCACCGGCCTGATCGTGGTCGACAGCCAGGGCCGCGCGGTCGGCGCCCTGAACATTCATGACCTGTTGCGGGCCCGGGTGGTTTAACCGACAGTCCGTAGACCCCATTCAGTCTGTACCAACGAGCCCGCAATCACCGAGTCCGATGCCCTGATGCCCTGGTCCCCCCTGCCCGCCTTCCCCGCCCACCTGCATGCCGCTGCGGCCAATATCCGCCTGGCCTGCTTCGACGTGGACGGCACCCTCACCGACGGTCGGCTGTACTACGACAAGGATGGCAACGAGAGCAAGGCGTACTTCGTGCAGGATGGCCTGGGCCTGAAACTGCTGCAGCAGCACGGTATCCACCCCGTGCTGATCACCGCGCGCAACAGCCAGTCCGCGCTCAAGCGCGGCGCCGACCTGGGCATCGACACCCAGATTGCCGTCGGCGACAAGCTGGCCAGCGTGCAGGCGCTGTGCGCGCAGCACGGCATCGGCCTGGAGCAGGTGGCCTTCATGGGTGACGACCTGCCGGACCTGGCGCCGCTGGGCGCGGTCGGCCTGGCCGTGGCCCCGGCCAATGCCCATCCGTGGATCGCCGAGCGCGTGCACTGGATCACCCGCGCCGACGGCGGCCGTGGTGCCGCGCGCGAGCTGTGCGACGTGCTGCTGGCCGCGCAGGGCCGCCTGGACGCCGTGCTGGCGAGGTTCGGCGCATGAATGCCCCCACCTTGAACTGGCGGATGATCCTCGGCGTGGGCCTGCTGCTGGCGGCCCTGCTGAGCAGCTGGGCCGCGCTGCGCAACCGTGAAAAGGCACCTGTCGTCGAAGGCCAGGACGCCGGTGTGGACTACATCCTGCACGACTTCCAGATCGTCGCCCTGGACGAACACGGCAAGGAATCGACCACCCTGCGTGCGCCCCTGCTGGAACGCCAGCGTGGCGACCAGACGCTCAACATCACCACCCCG
Source organism: Stenotrophomonas sp. HMWF023 (assembly GCF_003060985.1). NCBI lineage: Bacteria > Pseudomonadati > Pseudomonadota > Gammaproteobacteria > Lysobacterales > Lysobacteraceae > Stenotrophomonas > Stenotrophomonas sp. HMWF023. Next base: position 417 of record NZ_QAIJ01000267.1, on the reverse strand, counting down.
CTGTTCGAAATGCCCGACAAGGACGGCAAGCACTGGACACTGCGCGCCGAGACCGGCTGGCTCAGTGCCAAGGGCGACGAGATGAAGCTGCGCGGCAACGTCGCCGGCGACAGCCCGGCCGATCCCGGCGTGGTCCCGACCACCTTCCGCACCGACCACCTGGACGTGTTCCCGAAGGACAACCGCGCCCGTACCGATGCCCTGGTGACCATGACCCGGCCGGGCATGGAGCAGTCCGGCGTCGGGTTCGAGGTGGATTCGAAGAACAACACGTATCATTTCCTCAGCCAGTCCAAGGGCCGTTACACGCCCAAGCGCTGATTCCGCCGCCCGCCCGCGACGTCTTCCCGACAGGCGCGAAGCAGGCAGCCCCCACCCGCAGCCCCCGGTCCAGCCGGAGGGCCACCACCGGTAGAA
>NZ_QAIJ01000266.1:5275-8337 GCF_003060985.1 Stenotrophomonas sp. HMWF023 | reverse complement strand
CTTCCGTTCGCTGTGGATCACCCGCATCAACGCGGCTGCCCGCATCAACGGCCTGAGCTACAGCCGTTTCATGAACGGCCTGCTGAAGGCTGGCATCACCCTGGACCGTAAGGTTCTGGCTGACATCGCCGTGCACGACGCAGCTGGCTTTGCTGCACTGGCCGAAAAGGCCAAGGGCGCACTGGCGGCATAAGTCCTTCCCGATGCCGTTGCCGTTCACGGAGAACGGTGTCAGGTAAAGGCAATGCATGGGGAAGGGCGCAAGTCCTTCCCCATTCTTTTTTGTGCCGGGCGCAGCTGTGCAGATGGCGGGCGACCGGCATGCGGTTGCGACGGCGCGGCCCTTCGCGCATCGCGATGGCAGACCGACTGGAGTTCCGGCTACCCATGAGCGACATCCAATCCCTCACTTCCCAGGCGCTGGCCGATGTGGCCGCCGCGCAGAGCCCGGACGCGCTGGAACAGCTGCGCGTGGCCCTGCTTGGCAAGAGCGGCAGCATCACCTCGCAGCTGAAACAGCTCGGTGCGCTGCCGGCCGACGAACGCAAGGCGGCCGGTGAGGCCATCAACCAGGCCCGCGACGCGCTGAGCAGCGCGCTGGGCGAGCGCAAGGCAGTGCTGGAAGATGCCGCACTCGATGCGCGCCTGGCTGCCGAGGCGATCGACATCACGCTGCCGGGCCGCAGCGGCGAACGCGCCGGCCTGCACCCGATCACCCGCACCCTCGAACGCATCACCGGCATCTTCGGCCGGCTGGGCTACGAGTTGTCCGAAGGGCCGGAGATCGAGGACGACTGGCACAACTTCGAGGCGCTGAACTTCCCGCCGCACCATCCGGCGCGCGCCATGCATGACACGTTCTACTTCGGTGACGGTCGCCTGCTGCGCACGCATACCTCCGGTGTGCAGGTGCGCTACATGGGCGAACACCAGCCGCCGCTGCGCATGATCGCCGCCGGCAAGGTCTATCGCAGCGACAGCGACCAGACCCATTCGCCGATGTTCCACCAGGTCGAAGGCCTGCTGGTTGACGAGCACTCGACCTTTGCCGATCTGAAGGGCACGTTGTCCGAGTTCGTGCGCGCGTTCTTCGAGCGTGATTTCGAGATGCGCTTCCGTCCCAGTTACTTCCCGTTCGTCGAACCCGGCGCGGAAGTGGACATCGCCTGGCAGCAGCCCGATGGCAGCACCCGCTGGCTGGAAGTGCTCGGCTGCGGCATGGTCCACCCGAACGTGCTGCGCAACGTCGGCATCGATCCGGAGCGCTACACCGGCTTTGCCTTCGGCCTGGGCGTGGAACGTTTTGCGATGCTGCGCTACGGCGTCAACGACCTGCGCGCGTTCTTCGAGAACGATGTGCGGTTCCTGAAGCAGTTTGCGTAAGCCACAACAATGTCGTGCCGGGCCACGCCCGGCTGCACTTGAATCCGTAGCCCAGGCGCATGCGCCGGGCCCACCAGGGTGACCCCATGAAATTCTCCGAAAACTGGCTGCGCAGCCACGTTCCCACCACTGCCTCGCGCGACGAGCTGAGCGCGGTGCTGACCGCCATCGGCCTGGAAGTGGAAGAGGTGACCGCGCTCGGCGATGGCCTGCAGCATGTGGTCGTCGCGCGTATCGTCGAAGCCGAACGTCATCCCGAAGCCGACCGCCTGCAGGTGTGCAAGGTTGATGCGGGACAGGCTGAGCTGCTGCAGATCGTCTGTGGTGCGCCGAATGCGCGCCCGGGCCTGGTCGCGCCGCTGGCGATGGTCGGTGCGCAGATCGGTGAATTGAAGATCAAGCCGGCCAAGCTGCGCGGCGTCGAATCCAACGGCATGCTGTGCTCGGCCAAGGAGCTGGGCCTGGACAACGATGCCTCCGGCCTGCTGGAACTGCCGGATGACGCGCCGGTCGGCCAGACCCTGGTGGAGTACCTCGGCCTGCCGGACGCCAGCATCGAGATCAAGCTGACCCCGAACCGCGCCGACTGCTTCAGCATCCGCGGCATCGCCTATGACGTTGCTGCAGCCACGCGCAGCGAAGTACTGGATTTCATCGCAGAGCCGATCGCCTCCCATGGCGGCCGCGAGCTGGCGATCCAGCTGGATGCCGGTGCCGAAGCACCGCGCTATCTCGGTCGTGTCATCGAAGGTGTCAACGCCGCGGCGAAGACTCCGTTGTGGATGGCCGAGCGCCTGCGCCGCAGTGGCGTGCGCCCGGTGTCGCTGCTGGTCGACATCACCCAGTACGTAATGCTCGAGCTGGGCCAGCCGATGCACGCCTACGATCTCGGTACCCTGCAGGGCACGATCGGTGTGCGTCGTTCGCGCGCCGGCGAAAGCCTGAAGCTGCTGGACGGCCGTGACGCTGCGCTGGACGACAGCTTCCTGGTGGTCACCGACGCTGATCGCGCGGTCGGCCTGGCCGGCCTGATGGGCGGCTTCGATACGCGCGTTACCGATGCCACCACCGCCGTGTTCCTGGAAGCGGCGCACTTCGCGCCGGCCGCGATCATGGGCCGTGGCCGCAAGCTGGGCCTGCACACCGATGCCGGCCACCGCTTCGAGCGTGGCGTCGACCCTGCGCTGCCGCGTACCGCCATCGAATACGCCACCCGTCTGGTGCTGGACCTGGCCGGTGGTACCCCGGCGCCGGTGACCGAGGCGGTACATGCGGCCGACCTGCCGCAGCCGGCCACGAGCCTGCTGCGCCGCGCACGCATCACCCGCGTGCTGGGCATCACCATCGAAGACGCCGAAGTCGAGCGCATCCTGCGCGCGCTGGGCATGCAGGTGGTGGTCGCTGGCGAAGGCTGGCAGGTCACCGCGCCGAGCCGCCGCTTCGACATCGCCATCGAAGAAGACCTGATCGAGGAGCTGGCCCGGATCCACGGTTACGAGCAGATCCCGACCACGCTGCCGGGTGGTGCATCGCGTGTTGCGATGCCGACCGAGACCCAGCTGGACACGCTCAGCGTGCGCCGCCAGCTGGTTGCCCGCGACCTGCAGGAAACCGTCAATTTCGCCTTCGTCGATGACGCACTGCTGAGCCAGTGGCAGCTGCGCGACAACCTGGTGCCG
>NZ_QAIJ01000266.1:0-5265 GCF_003060985.1 Stenotrophomonas sp. HMWF023 | reverse complement strand
GGCCTGGTCGCTACCCTGGGCCGCAATGCCGCCCGCCAGCTGGGCCGCGTGCGCCTGTTCGAAATCGGCCGCGTGTTCGCCCAGCAGGCCGGTGACGCGTCGCTTGGCGAAAGCCGGCCGGCACCGCTGGAAACCTCGCGCGTGGCCGCTGCGGTCTGCGGTGAAGCGCAGGCGGTGCAGTGGGGCCTGCCGACCCGCAAGGTCGATTTCCATGACCTGAAGGGCGACCTGGAATCGCTGGCCGCTGCCAGTGGCGCGGTGCTGGAGTTCCGCCCGTCCACCCGTGCCTATGGCCATCCGGTACGTTCGGCCGAGGTCTTCCGCGACGGCCTGGCGATCGGCTGGATCGGTCAGATCCACCCGCGCCTGGCCAAGGCGATGGACATCGACGTGGACGTGTACGCCTTCGAGCTGGATCTGGAAGCGCTGTCCGCCCGTGCGCTGCCGCGCGCCGGTGAACTGTCACGCTACCCGGCGGTGCGCCGCGACCTGGCCTTCCTGGTGCCTGAGCAGGTGGCCTGGAGTGACCTGGCCGCGACCATCCGCCAGGCTGCCGGCCCGTTGCTGCGGGAGCTGAACCTGTTCGACCGCTACGTCGGCCAGGGCGTCGAGCCGGGATTCAAGAGTCTCGCTATGGGCTTGATTTTGCAGGACAAGTCGCGCACTCTGACGGACCGCGACGTGGAAGCGGTAGTGGCCGAGGCGGTCACTGCCATCGAGCGTGAACACCACGCCCGGATCCGCGGCTGAGCGGGCAGCACTCGGGGGTAGCAGGCAATGGCATTGACCAAGGCGGAGATGGCGGAAAAGCTGTTCGACGAAGTCGGTCTGAACAAGCGGGAAGCCAAGGAATTCGTCGACGCGTTCTTCGATGTGCTGCGTGAAGCATTGGAACAGGGACGTCAGGTGAAGCTGTCGGGCTTTGGCAATTTCGACCTGCGGCGCAAGAACCAGCGCCCGGGTCGCAACCCCAAGACCGGCGAGGAAATTCCGATTTCCGCCCGTACGGTGGTTACTTTCCGTCCGGGCCAGAAGCTCAAGGAGAGGGTGGAAGCTTATGCTGGATCCGGGCAGTAACCGCGAACTTCCGCCGATTCCGGCCAAGCGCTACTTCACCATCGGTGAAGTCAGCGAACTGTGCGACGTCAAGCCGCACGTGCTGCGCTACTGGGAAACCGAGTTTCCCAGTCTCGAGCCGGCCAAGCGCCGTGGCAACCGTCGTTACTACCAGCGCCACGACGTGCTGATGGTGCGGCAGATCCGCAGCCTGTTGTACGAACAGGGCTACACCATCGGCGGCGCGCGCCTGCGCCTGGATGGTCCGGATGCGCGCGAGGAATCGGCCTTGAGCAACCAGATCATCAAGCAGGTGCGGATGGAACTGGAAGAAGTGCTGCAACTGCTGCGTCGCTGACCCATTTCCGCCGTAATCCGCTATACTTCACGGCCCGCCGCACTGGCGGGCACATCGCAGCATCAGTCGGGGCGTAGCGCAGCCTGGTAGCGCATCTGCCTGGGGGGCAGAGGGTCGTCGGTTCGAATCCGGCCGTCCCGACCACTGTGATGAAACAGACAAGCCTGCGCAGCGATGCGTGGGCTTTTTTGTTGCGTCGTTGTATCCTGCGCGCACTCGTACTACCGCGGCTGCTGAACCCGGTACTCACGAGAATACGATCATGGAAACGCAAAGGAACCGCGCCTGGAGGCGCTCACAGTCGCGCCATCACGGCGGCGACCACACGGCACCCGTGCCGATCTTCAAGCCGGAAAAGAACTGGAAGCTGATGTATACGCGTGGCGACAAGCTGCTGCGGGCGCGCCAGCTGGGTTTCACCTATCCGGTCCTCAGCCCGCGGCAACTGCTGGATCAGGAATGTTGAACCTGTTGTTTGTCTGCAGCCGCAACCAGCTGCGCAGTCCCACCGCCGAAGCGATGTGGCAACGCCGGCCGGGTATCAGTGCGCGCTCGGCTGGCACCAGCCCGCACGCGCGCCGGCCCATCAGCCCAGCGGATATCCGCTGGGCTGATGTCATCTTCGTCATGGAGCCCAAGCACCAGCACCGGTTGCAGGCGAATTTCGCGCGGCTGCTTGAACATACGCCGTTGCACTGCCTGGATATCCCCGACGACTATCGCTGCATGGATCCGGCGTTGATGGCGCTGCTGGAAGCGAAGGTCGCCCCTTACCTCACATCGTCAGTGGCGAAGCGGTAGATCAGCTCCGGATCGCCTTCGTCGAGGCCGTGCACGATCCCGCACCTTACGAAGCCAGCGGCTGCCAGCAGCCGCTGCATGCTGGTATTGGACTGGTTGGTCGAGCTGAAAAGTCGAGTGCCCGCGCTGATCGACGTGGCATGCAGAAGCAACGCACGGCCGATGCCGTGTCTGCGCAGCGGCGCGGCCACCATCAGCATCTCGATGAAGGCCTCACCGAAGAAGTGCCGATGCTGGACCCGGTAGCCGGCCAGCGTGCCATCGAGCTCGGCAACGTGCATGTGGCCGTCCGTCAGCCACTGGCCGATCTGCGTGGCACGGCGTGGGTCATCGGCCGCAACGCTGTCCAGGGCGATCAGTGCCGGAAGATCCGTGCACTCGGCCGCGCGTAACCGAAGTGCTGGAGCCTGCAGGGTCATCGCCGACGGCTGCGCAGCAGCAATCCGCTGCCGCTGACCAGGCAGGCCAGAAGCGTGAGCAGCGACAGCGGCAGGTGGAATTCATCGCGACCGGCCGCAGCGAAGCCGGCATGGATGAGGGCGGTGCCGATACCCAGCACGCCGCACAACAGCGCGTAGCGGCGCGCAGAGCCCAGGCCGAGCACCACCTGGCGATAACCGTGCAGCAGTACGCCGATGGCAAGCAGGTTGAACAGCAGGAATCCCTGGATGCCACCGGGCACCTGGAACATCTGCCACTCCTGCCAGAACGCGGCATCGATCTGATGCAGCAGCAAGGACATCATCGTTGCCAGATACCAGCGTTCCATGCGGTGTTTCCTGCTGTGAGAGCCTCATTCTAGCGAGGATGGGTGCGCAGCCATCGCACTCAGTAGACGCGGAATTCGGCGCGGCAGCCGTCGCTGACCCATACGCCGCGTCGGTCCCAGCCCCAGTTGCGGTCCTCGGTGCAGGTGGTGACCGACTTCTGCTTGACCAGCCGCACGTCATGACGGACGCGGATGCGGCACTGTTTCTCCTTGTTTTCGTAGGATTCGCAGACCAGGCGCTCGCCATCGCGATCACGGTCACGGTCCCGGTCACGTCCAGGCCAACGGCCTCGCCCACGCTCTTCGGCGACGAATTCGGCGCGACAGCCATCAGTAACCCACAGCATGCCGCGGCGCTGTCCCCAGTTGTCGTCTTCCACGCATCGCGTCACCGACAGCTGCCGCGCCAGTCGCGCGCGTCCTTCGAACGGGCACTGCTGGGTCTTGTTGAAGTGTGATTCGCAGGTCGTGCGCGGCGATGACTCGCTGTCGTAATCCTGGGCCGAGACCGTGGTTGCGGCCAGCAGCAGGGCAAGCGCAGAACCGCCCAGGGGCAGTAGCAGGCGAAGGCTCATTGAAACCTCGGGTTGGGAATGGGACGCAAGAATGGCGCACGTGCGGCGCTTTGCGACGACCGGGGCCCGCGCTGGCTCAGGACGGATTTATAAGTGTCCGGCAGCGCATGCAGGGCGTTACATCCCGTATCATCCCCGGCACATCCGATTGCATCGGTTTACAGTTTTTTACACGTTCCAGCGCTTTCGAACGCGACCTTCGGGCCTCGCCCGTGGCTGCTGGCGCGGGTGCGGACAAGGATGTGCGGACCACGACGACCACAGGGGGTTGCGTTGATCAGCAGTATCGTCATTCATCGGTCGGCCGGCACAGGCGCGGTCGAAGTGCAGGTCCTGGACACGACGTTCAAGGGCAAGCGTGTTTTTGTTGCCTGGGGCCTGCGTGGCCTGGAATTGACCCGCCAAGCCGAGCCGGAAGATACGGTCGCGGCCCGGCGTGCCTTGCGGCTGGTTTCCCGCCAGGCCGACGGGCCGCGCAGCAGTGAGATTTTCATCGCCAGCCAATTTGGCGTGGCGATCAGCGTCTACCGGATGCTGACCGAAGCCCGCAGCGGCGACGCCGTGTTCTTCCTGTGCGATTCGCCAGCGGTGGTGGAATGGCTGGTCACTTCGCTGGAAGTGCAGCCCGAACCGACTGCGTGACCGGGTGCACGGCGATGTGCGTCATGCCAACGCCGCGTCTACCGCCGCGCGCGCATGCAGGGTCGTGGTGTCGAACAGCGGCACCGGGCTGTCTTCGGCACGTACCAGCAGCATGATCTCGGTACAGCCCAGGATGATCGCTTCGGCACCGCGGGCAACCAGGCGTTCGATCACCTCGACGTACACCTGCCGTGATCGCTCGCCGACCACGCCGGCGATCAACTCCTGGTAGATGATCGCGTGCACATCGCGGCGGTCGTCGGCCTCCGGAACCAGTACGTCCAGGCCGAAGCGCTCGCTCAGCCTGCCCCGGTAGAAGTCTTCCTCCATGGTGAAGGCCGTGCCGAGCAGGCCGACACGCTGCAGACCGGCCTGCACGATCGCCGTGGCGGTCGGGTCGGCGATGTGCAGCAGGGGCAGCGGGCAGGCCGCCTCGATCTCACCAACGAGCTTGTGCATGGTGTTGGTACAGATCAGCAGCAGTTCGGCGCCACCGGCCTGCAGCCGCTGGGCCGCATCGACCATCTCGTTGCCCAGGGCATCCCAGTCGCCGTCGTGCTGAAGCTGCTTGATGCGGGCGAAATCCAGCGACCACATCAGCAGCTGCGCCGAGTGCGCGCCGCCCAGCCGCGCGCGCACCTCTTCATTGATGAGGCGGTAGTACTGCGCCGAGCTCTCCCAGCTCATGCCACCGATCAGGCCAAGCGTCTTCATGCGTGTCTCCGTGCCGGGGAGCGCCATTGCAGCACAACCGGGGCCAGGCTGCTGCGTGCGAGCTTGGCCGGGGCGCACAATTGCAGATGGGCCCGTCGCAACCGCTGCCGACACGCCTGATCGGCGCGATAATGGGCCACGACAGGCAGAGGGCAGGGCGATGGGCGAATGCTGTGGCTGCGGCAAGACGCTGGATGTGGCAGCCATGCAGGCGCGCCACCGGCGGGTGCTGTGGATCGTGCTGCTGATCAACCTGGCGACCTTCCTGATGATGGTCGGTGCGTCGTGGCACAGCCACTCGTCCTCGTTGCTCTCCGGTGCGCTGGACAACCTGGGTGACGCTGCCACCT
>NZ_QAIJ01000265.1:0-10611 GCF_003060985.1 Stenotrophomonas sp. HMWF023 | reverse complement strand
CCGACCACGGCCACCCGCTTCGGTGCGGTGGTCGGGGTATAGACCAGCTCGGTCTCGTGGGCAGCGCGCGGGTTGACCAGGCAACTGGCCAGCTTGTTCTCGAACACGTGGTCCAGGCAGGCCTGGTTGCAGGCGATGCAGGTGTTGATGGCCTCGGCACGGCCGGCGCGGGCCTTGTTCGGCCACTGCGGATCGGCCAGCAGCGGACGTGCCAGCGACACCATGTCGGCACCGCCATCGGCGAGGATGCGTTCGGCCACTTCGGGCATGTTGATGCGGTTGGTCGCCACCAGCGGCAACGTCACGTGTGGCTTGAGCTTGGCGGTGACCGCAGCGAACGCACCGCGCGGTACCGACGTGGCAATGGTCGGAATGCGCGCTTCGTGCCAGCCGATGCCTGAGTTGATGATCGTGGCGCCAGCGGCTTCGATGGCCTGGGCCTGCTGCACGATCTCTTCCCAGTTGCTGCCGTCTTCGACCAGGTCGACCAGCGACAGGCGGTAGATGATGATGAAATCCGGACCGCACGCCTCGCGGATGCGGCGCACGATCTCCACCGCGAAGCGCATGCGCTGTGCGGCATCACCGCCCCAGCGGTCGTTGCGCTTGTTGGTGCGCGGGGCGATGAACTCGTTGATGAGGTAGCCCTCCGAGCCCATCACTTCCACGCCGTCGTAGCCGGCCTCGCGGGCCAGCTTCGCGCTGCGTGCGTAGTCGGCGATGTGCCGCTCGACGCCGCTGGCCGACAGGGCACGCGGGGTGAACGGATTGATCGGCGCCTTCAGCTTCGACGGCGCCACCGACAGCGGGTGATAGGCATAGCGCCCGGCATGCAGCAGCTGCAGGCAGATCTTCGCGCCGTGCTGGTGCGCGGCGGCGGTCAGCTGCCGATGCGGGCGCACTTCCCATGGCCAGGACAGCTTGCCGCCGAACGGCTTGAGCCAGCCCACCACGTTCGGCGCGAAGCCACCGGTGACGATCAGGCCGACGCCGCCTTCGGCGCGCTCTGCGAAGTAGGCCGCCAGGCGCGGGAAGTCGCGTGCGCGGTCTTCCAGGCCGGTATGCATGGAGCCCATCAGCACCCGGTTGCGCAACTGGGTGAAGCCCAGGTCCAGCGGGGCGAACAGGTGGGGGTAGGCGCTTTCGTTGGCTGGCGACATGTCGATACGCTTGCGTACGGAAGCGCGAAGGGTGCCGCGAAACGGCGCCGGGGGCAAGGGCTGGCAGATGGGTGGCGCCGGTCCATGCCCGGCGACGCGACTACCCGTGGCCGCGCTGCGCGCTCGCCGGGCGTGGCCCGGCGCTACCGACCGCCGGCCGGCCGATCCCGAACCAGCCGAGGGTGATCCCGCACAGCGGGCCGATCAGCAGCGCGAAGGCGAGCGTGCCGACGCCGACGTTGCCGCCCAGCCACCAGCCCAGCAGCAGCACGCTGCCTTCAATCAGGCTCCTTACCTTCCAGATCGGCCAGCCGGTGCGCGCGTGCAGCCCGGTCATCAGGCCATCGCGCGGGCCAGGGCCCAGCTTTGCGCCGATGTACAGGCCGGTGGCCAGCGCCACCAGCAGCATGCCGGCGCAGAACATCGCCACCTGCCAGCCCAGGCCGACGGCCGGGGGCAGCAGCCACAGCCCGAACTGGGCCGAGGGGCCGATCAGCATCACGTTGAGTACGGTGCCGACGCCGGGCTTCTGTCGCAGCGGCCACCACAGCAGCAATACCAGCGCGCCGATGACATTGGTGGCCAGGCCGAACGACAACGGTGTCTGTGCAGCGATGCCCTGCGACAGCACATCCCAAGGCGCGACACCGATCGCAGCGCGGATCATCAGCGAGGCGCCGAAGCCGTAGAGGAACAGGCCGATGATCAGTTGCAGCAGGCGCAGGGGCAGGGCGGTGGGCATGACAGGCTCAGGGCAGGGGAATCTGTTCCCACCCTATCCCTGAAACGGGTCATTCAGTAGATACAGATGCCGGCCAATCCACCGCCACAGGCTGCGCCGGGCACAGTCTGTGGCGGGTGCGCGTAGTGGTGACTCAGTCGTCCCAGCCGGCCAGCGCCAGCTTGCCGATGGTGCGGCCGCCTGCCAGGCGCTGGTGGGCGGCTTCCAGGTTGGCCGCATTGATCGGCCCCAGCACTTCGCTCAGCGTTCCGCGCAACTGGCCTGCATCGATCATGCTGGCGGCGCGGTTGAGGATGCGGTGCTGCTCGATGCGGTCGGCGGTGGCAAAGCGCGCACGGGCGAACATGAATTCCCAATGGATGCCGATGCACTTGGCCTTGTAGGGATCGCCGATGCGCAGCGGGCCGCGCGGTTCGACGATCAGGCCGACATGTCCCTGCGGCGCCAGCAGCTGGCCCAGTTCGTCCCAGTAGTGGTCGGTATCGGCCAGATTGAGGGCCACCTGCACATCGTCGATGCCAAGCGCCTGCAGTTGCGGCAGCAGGGGCTGGCGATGATCGATCACATGCTGGGCGCCCATCCGCCGGCACCAGTCGATCGAGGCTTCACGCGAGGCGGTGGCAATGACCTCAAAGCCGGCGTGCTGGGCCAGCTGGATCGCCATCGAGCCGACGCCGCCCGCACCGCCGATCACCAGCAGGCGCTGGCCGGCGTGGCGGCGGTCATCAAGCAGCAGGGGCATGCGCTGGAACAGCAGTTCCCACGCGGTCAGGGTGGTCAGCGGCAGCGCGGCCGCTTCGGCGAAGTCGAGGGTGGTCGGTTTGCGCGCCACCAGTCGCTCATCCACCAGCTGATATTGAGCGTTGCAGCCGGGTCGTGTGACATCTCCGGCGTAGTAGACCTCGTCACCGGAGGCGAACAGGCTGGCCTCCTCGCCCATGGCTTCGACCACGCCTGCCGCGTCCCAGCCGAGAATGCGCGGCGTATCCAGCGATGCGGCCGACGTGCCTGCACGCAGCTTCCCATCCACGGGATTGACGGAAAGTGCTTCGACACGGATCAGCAGGTCACGGCCCCGCGGCGGCTGCGGTGGTGGCAGCACCAGATCGCGCAGGGCAGGGGCGGATTCACGGCACAGGGCGACGGCTTTCATTGCGGCTCCAGCTCGGTTCCTGTCTGCATCATAAGGTTCCTCACCTCGATGGGCGCGCGCTGAACCGCTTTGTGATAACCAGCGTCAAAACTGTCGCATCTGGCTCTTAAACCCATCCAAACCCTTGTGGTGTGTGGGTCTTGCGGATTTTCATCATCCTGTATAGGGTTTCAACGTCGGACCGGTGGCCGGTCGTGCGCAGCGCTTCACATGTTACGGGACTGTTAACATGACCTTCACCCGCCTGAGCATAATGTTCGCGGCGGTGGCGTGCTGAATCGGCTGTCTGAACATCGACGCAGTAGTGCTGGCCCATGCCTCTACCGGTTTCATACCCCCGAAATAGGAGCTGTACTCAATGAACAAGAAGATCCTTACTGCCGCGCTGCTGGGCGGTCTGGCATTCGCCCAGGCTGCGTCGGCGCAGGAGTTCGATGACCGCTGGTACCTGACCGGTTCGGCCGGCTTCAACTTCCAGGATAACGACCGTCTGACCAACGACGCTCCGTTCGTGACCCTGGGTCTGGGCAAGTTCATCAGCCCGAACTGGTCGCTGGATGGTGAGCTGAACTACCAGAACCCGAACTTCGACGCCAACCAGGATCAGAACTGGTCGCAGTACGGCGTGTCGTTCGATCTGCGTCGCCACTTCATCAAGGAAGGCCGCGGCTGGAACCCCTACATCGTGGGCGGCCTGGGCTACCAGAAGTCTGAAGAAGAGTACGCAGCTGGCCCGAACGGCCCGGCCGACCGCAAGGACGGCAACGTTGCCGCCAAGCTCGGCGTCGGCCTGCAGACCACCTTCGACAAGCGCGTTGCTGTCCGCGCCGAAGTGGCCTACCGCGCTGACTTCGACGACCAGAGCATCGCCGCACGCGACGAAAGCTGGTTCGGCGACGTGCTGGCTTCGGTCGGCGTCGTGATCCCGCTGGGCCCGGCCCCGGTGGCTGCTGTTCCGGCACCGGCTCCGGTTGCCCCGAGCTGCGCCGACCTGGATGACGACGGTGACGGCGTCAACAACTGCGACGACAAGTGCCCGAACTCGCAGCCGGGTCAGACCATCGGTCCGGACGGTTGCCCGGTGCCGGTCTCGATCGACCTGAAGGGCGTGAACTTCGACTTCGACAAGTCGAACCTGCGTCCGGACGCTGTGGCCATCCTGAGCGAAGCCACCGAGATCCTGAAGCGTTACCCGGATCTGCGCGTTGAAGTCGCAGGTCACACCGACTCGAAGGGTACCGACGCTTACAACCAGAAGCTGTCGGAGCGCCGCGCCACTGCGGTGTACAACTACCTGACCAAGAACGGCGTCGACGCTGGCCGTCTGGCCGGTCCGATCGGCTACGGCGAGAGCCGTCCGATTGCGCCGAACACCAACCCGGATGGTTCGGACAATCCGGAAGGTCGCGCCAAGAACCGTCGTACCGAGCTGAATGTCCAGAACTAAGTTCTGACGCTCTGCCAGTAAGACACAGCAGGACCCGGCTTCGGCCGGGTCTTGTTGTTTGTGCGGTCGGGAATGATGAATCAGCGCCCGAGTGGCAACCGTTCGTCGGTAATTTGCTCATGAAACCAATGAGTTGCCGTATTCATTGAAAGTGGCGCTTGAAAGATGACGCGGCATTGCTAAACTCGCCGCGTCACTTCCTTTCGTGGATGTCCTCATGCTGCGCTCTGCATCGGCTGCCGTTCTGGCGCTGGCCCTGATTCCTGCTGCTCACGCTGCGGTCGATTGCTCGGTCAACACCAGCGCTTCGCCGCTGCCGTTGCCGGCCACGGCCATCGCCCCGGTGGCAGATGAGCTGTATATCCGCAGCAGCCAGCTGGGCATGTCCAGTGGCGTGCTGGGCAGCAGCTACGATCCGTCGCAGTCGCTGGACCAGGTGCTGCAGCGGTTGCGCATCGATGGCTGCCAGAACATCGCCAAGGCGATTCCGAGCGCGCCGGCGGTGAAGCCGAATGATCCGGCGGCATACAAGCCGCAGACCGAATTCGACAACACGCCGTGGCGCTTCGACATGAGCCAGAACGGCAAGCGCATGACCGCTGAAGAGTTCGACGCCTGGATGAAGGCGCGCGGCGTACGCGTGGTCAAGGCACGTCCGGTTCCGGCTGCTACCCCGGCCGCAGCCGAAGTACCGGCTGAGACCAAGCCGGTCGACAAGAAGTAAGCACGGCGGGGAGCAGAGGCTTGCGCACGCGCCGCCCACCTGCTGCCCCCGCTGCCCGCTCCCACGCTGCGCGTGGGCGTGCGAATCCTGCTGCGGTTTCCGCTGGCGTGCGCCATGGCCTGGCGCGCGTGCTGTCCAAGGCGGGCGTGTGCTCGCGCAGCGAGGCCGCGCGCTGGATCGCCGATGGGCGTGTTCGTGTCGCCGGGCGCATCGTCCGTGATCCGGAATTTCCGATTGCCAGCCCGGCGCCGCCGATCGAGGTCGACGGCCAGCCGATGGGCGCACCACAGCGCCTGTACCTGATGCTCAACAAGCCGCGCGGGGTGGTCACCACCGTGCAGGACGAGCGTGGCCGCGACACCGTGTACCGCTGCTTCGATGGCGCCGGCCTGCCGTGGATCGCGCCGGTCGGTCGCCTGGACAAGGCCAGTGAAGGCCTGTTGCTGTTCAGCAATGATCCGCAGTGGGCCGCGCGCCTGACCGATCCGGAGACCGGCCCGCAGAAGACCTACCACGTGCAGGTGGATCGCCTGCCCGATGACGACACCCTGGCGGCGCTGCGCGCCGGTGTCGAAGACGAGGGTGAATTCCTCCTCGCCCTGGCCGTGCGCGTGCTGCGCAGCGGCGACAAGACCGCCTGGCTGGAGGTGGTCCTCGACGAGGGCCGCAACCGCCATATCCGTCGCCTGCTGGCGGCCTTCGACCTGCAGGTGCTGCGCCTGGTCCGCGTTGCGATCGGAGAGCTCACGCTCGGCGATCTCGGCAAGGGCCAGTGGCGGGCGCTGGAGGTCAGCGACCAGCAGCGGCTGGGGGCCGCTGCACCGGGCTGAGTGATGCCCACGGCCGGCGGTTGCCGGCCACCGTTCCAGGCGTAGGGGGCGCCTGGTTGTCGAATGTCCAGAACGGAGCCTGCCCATGTATCACCCGACCCTCAAGCAAACCCTGCGCTGCGCCAGCGTGTTGTTGCCGATCGTGCTGTTGACGGCCTGCGGCGGCCACAAGAAGACGGCCAAGGCCGATCGCCCGGCCGAGACCCCGGTGGTTGAAGTGAAGACCCCGGAACTGGATGGCCGCGGCAGCTATCGCTTCATGATGAGCAACGGCGACCAGAAGATGACCGCCGACCAGTTCGATGCCTGGATGAAAGCCAATGGCATCCGCGTGGCCAAGGGTAATGGGCAGGATGCTGTCGCCAAGCCGGTGGTGGTCGCCAGCAAGGACGAGCCCAAGGACAAGAAGAAAAAGAAGAAATAGCGCCGGGTGGGTGCCGACCTGGGTCGGCACGTCCTGATGTGTAGCGCCGGGCCATGCCCGGCGAGCGCATGGCGCGGATATCGGGAAACCGCCGGGCATGGCCCGGCGCTACCCATGGGAGATCCGACCCGCCGGTGATCAGCCCTTGATCACGCCCAGCTCGACGCCGATGCGGGTGAACGCATCGATCGCCCGGTCCAGATGCTCGCGGCTGTGCGCGGCGCTGATCTGGGTGCGGATGCGCGCCTGGCCCTTGGGCACCACCGGGAAGAAGAAGCCGATCGCGTAGATGCCTTCTTCCAGCAGGCGCTCGGCGAACTTCTGCGCCAGCGGTGCGTCGTACAGCATCACCGGGCTGATCGGATGCACGCCGGGCTTCACGTCGAAACCGGCAGCGGTCATCTTCTCGCGGAAGTAGGTGGTGTTCTCGGCCAGGGTGCTGCGCAGGTCATCGGCCGCGGCCAGCATCTCGAAGGCCTTGATGCCGGCGGCGACCACGTGCGGCGGCAGCGAGTTGGAGAACAGGTACGGGCGCGAACGCTGGCGCAGCAGCTCGATCACTTCGGCGCTGGCGCAGGTGAAGCCACCCAGTGCACCGCCCATGGCCTTGCCCAGGGTGCCGGTGATGATGTCGATCTTCTCCAGCACGCCCTTGACCTCGGCCGAGCCGCGGCCGGTCGCGCCGAGGAAGCCGGTGGCATGGCATTCGTCGATGTGCACCAGCGCGTTGTACTTCTTCGCCAGCACGGTGATCTCGTCCAACGGCGCGATGAAGCCGTCCATCGAGAACACGCCGTCGGTGGTGATCAGCTTGGTCCTGCAGCCGGCGGCATCGGCGGCCTGCAGCTGGGCTTCCAGGTCGGCCATGTCGCAGTTGGCGTAGCGGAAGCGCTTGGCCTTGCACAGGCGCACACCGTCGATGATCGAGGCATGGTTCAGCGCATCGGAGATGATCGCGTCGTTCTCGCCGAGCAGCGGCTCGAACAGGCCGCCGTTGGCATCGAAGCAGGCCGCGTACAGGATGGTGTCCTGCTTGCCGAAGAAGCCGGCGATCTGTGCTTCCAGCTGCTTGTGCAGGTCCTGGGTGCCGCAGATGAAGCGCACCGAGGCCATGCCGAAACCATGGCTGTCCAGCGCGTCCTTCGCGGCCTGGATCAGGTCCGGATGGTCGGCCAGGCCGAGGTAGTTGTTGGCGCAGAAATTCAGCACCTTGCGACCGTCTTCGAGGGTGATTTCGGCGGACTGCGGGCTGGTGATGATGCGCTCGGACTTGAACAGGCCCTGGGCGCGGATGGCGTCCAGTTCCTCTCCATAGTGGCGGGTCAGGGCGGAGGAGTCGGTCATGGCGTGGGCACGGCTCAGCACGGGAAACCGCTGATTCTACCGGGCATCGATGGCTGCGGACCGGGCCGGATGGGGCACCGCCATGGCCGGCACATGTTGCATCGCAATAGCAAACGGGTTAAAAATTCGTGAACCGGGGCTGTCTGGCTCCGGTCGCTGCGCCCGCTGCAGATCCCGCCTTCCACGCCACCGACCCCACCGGAGACGCCCATGAAGCACGCCCGTGCCTGCCTCGCCATTGCCGCCGCCCTGACCCTCGCGCCGTTCGCCGCCAGCGCCCAGGACAACGAATCTCCGTACAGCTGGAACGTCACCGCCGTCTCGGACTACCTGTTCCGTGGTGTGTCGCAGACCGATGAGGATCCGACCCTGCAGGCCGGCTTCACCTACACCAGCCCGGTCGGCCTGTATGCCGGCGTCTGGGGCTCGGGCGTCGACTTCGGCGCAGGCGATCCGAAGACCGAGGTCGACTACCTGATCGGCTACGGCGTGGACGTGACCGAGCGCGTCAACTTCGACGTGCTGTTGAACCGCTACACCTACCTCAAGTCCAGCCACCAGAACTACAACGAGCTGATCACCACCACCACGCTGGACGACACCTACAAGCTGACGGTGGCCTACAGCAACGATGTGTGGAACAGCAGCACCGATGGCTGGTACTTCGGCCTGGGTGGCAGCTGGGGCCTGCCGAAGGAGTTCACGCTCAACGCCAACGTCGGTCGCAGCACCTTCGAGGACGGTATCGCCAAGGACTACACCGACTGGAACGTCGGCGTCGCCCGCCAGTTCGGCCTGTTCAATGTCGGCCTGGGCTACTACGGCACCGACGGCAATGGCCGCGACAACTCCGGCAAGCTGGCGCACAGCCGGGTGATGCTGAGCGTGGCGGTCGGCAAGTAACGCCGCAGGCGTTACGGTAGTGCCGGCCGCTGGCCGGCAACACCAAAGAAAAAGGCGCCCAACGGGCGCCTTTTTCGATTCCAGGGCGTGCCGAGCAAGCTCGGCACCCACCATTCGCGCGGAGCGCAGGGTCAATTCCAGCTGAGGACGACCTTGCCGGCCTTGCCTTCTTCCATCAGGTCGAAGCCCTTCTGGAAGTCGTCGATCGGCAGCTGGTGGGTCATCACCTTGCCGAGCGGGAAGCCGGACAGCACCAGCTGGGTCATCTTGTACCAGGTCTCGTACATCTTGCGGCCGTAGATGCCCTGCACGGTCAGGCCCTTGAAGATGATCTTGTCCCAGTCGCAGCCGGCGCCCTTGGGCATGATGCCGAGCATGGCGATCTTGCCGCCGTGGTACATGCAGTCGAGCATGTCGTTGAACGCGCGCGGGTTGCCGCTCATTTCCAGGCCTACGTCGAAGCCCTCCATGTGCAGTTCCTTCATCACGTCCTTCAGCGACGTGTTGGCGACGTTGACCACGCGGGTGGCGCCCATGTCGGCGGCCAGCTTCAGGCGGAAGTCGTTGACGTCGGTCACCACCACGTTGCGCGCACCGATGTGCTTGCAGATGCCCGCTGCGATGATGCCGATCGGGCCGGCGCCGGTGATCAGCACGTCTTCGCCGATGACGTTGAATTCCAGCGCGCAGTGCGCGGCATTGCCGTACGGGTCGAAGAAGGCGGCCAGTTCGGACGGGATCTGGTCGGGGATCGGCCACAGGTTGCTGGCCGGCATCACCATGTATTCGGCGAACGCGCCGTTGACGTTGACGCCGATGCCGACGGTGTTCGGGCACAGGTGCGGACGACCGCCGCGGCAGTTGCGGCAGTGACCGCAGACGATATGGCCTTCGGCCGACACGCGCTGGCCGATCTCGTAGCCGGTCACGCCCGGGCCGATCTCGGCGATGCGGCCGACGAACTCATGGCCGATGGTCAGGCCCGGCTTGATCGTGCGCTGGCTCCATTCGTCCCACAGGTAGATGTGCAGGTCGGTGCCGCAGATCGCGGTCTTCTCCAGCTTGATCAGGACCTGGTTGGGGCCCGGGGTCGGCACCGGAACCTCTTCCATCCAGATGCCCTTGGCCGCTTCGCGCTTGACCAGGGCCTTCATCGTTTGCTGCGCCATCGGGGTGGAACTCATCAGGGGGAAAGCGCGGATTATAGGGCGCCACGCGGATTTCCCATGTTGCGCTGCGGGTGCATTGGTGGAACGAAAGCTGTGCGCAAGCGGGCGTTTCGAACGGTGCCGCTGCGCTCGCCGGGCATGGCCCGGCGCTACCCCGCATGGCGGCTGCCCCGGTAGCGCCGGGCCATGCCCGGCGGATGCGTGGGTGCCAACCAAGGTTGGCTGCTACCGGGGCATCGGTGTGCCCGGCCCATGACTTCCGGGGTTCGGGGCGGGGCAGGGCGGCGGGCTACAATCGAGAGTTCCACTACCAGGGGCCGCTCCATGCGCTCGAACCTGCTTGCATTCTCCGTCGTCGCCAGCCTTGGGCTGGTCCAGGTCGCCCATGCCGCTGAAGGCATGTGGGTGCCGCAGCAGCTGCCGGAAATCGCCGGCCCGCTGCAGAAGGCCGGCCTCAAGCTGTCTCCGGAACAGCTGGCCAACCTGACCGGCGACCCGATGGGCGCCGTGGTCGCGCTGGGCGGTTGCACCGCCAGCTTCGTCTCGCCGCAGGGCCTGGTGGTCACCAACCACCACTGTGCCTACGGTGCGATCCAGCTGAACTCGACCGCACAGAAAAATCTGATCAAGGACGGCTTCAACGCGCCCAAGCGCAGCGACGAACTGAGTGCCGGCCCGAACGCCCGCGTGTTCGTGCTCGACCAGATCACCGACG
>NZ_QAIJ01000264.1:0-8065 GCF_003060985.1 Stenotrophomonas sp. HMWF023 | reverse complement strand
CTGGTCGGCAACTGAAGGTTCGCTGGGGTTGCCGGCCAGCGGCCGGCACTACCCGTATCCGGGCATCGGCGCGTTGAAGTAGAAGCGGCCAGTATTGACCGTGCGCGCTCAGCGCGGATCGCGCGACGCGCGGCGGCCGAACCACCAGCCCAGCAACAACTGCACCGGCAATGAAACCAGCAGGCCGATGACGAACCACTGTGGGAAATCGCCCCCCATCATCCACAGGCCATAGCCTGCGCCAAGTACCAGCAACGACCATATCGAGGTGCCATGCGCGCGCGGCCAGCACGGAGCGTAGTAGGTGGCAAAGGCAATGGCGGCGATGCCGCCGAGCACGGTGAATGCCAGGTCCCAGCCGAGCTGCGCCTCGCTTCCCGGTGTCATGCCCAGCAGCGATGGCAGCCAGCCTGCCGCACTGCTGACCAAGGCCAGCGCGAGCAACGCGCCGATCAGGGCGAGCAGGGAGAGAAAGATGGTCTTGAGCGTGGCGGGCATGCGCGCATTGTACGGCCGCCAGGCTGCCCGGCGCTGCCGGCAGATCGGCATGGCCGCCGTGCCCGTGGGAGAGGGGAACGGGCATGGCGGCCATGCACAGGGGGTCAGGCAGCGAAGTCGATCACCACGCGGCCTTCGATGGTGCCCGCATGCATGCGCGCGAACACATCGTTGACGTTCTCCAGGCGGTCGGTGCTGACCGTTGCCGCGACCTTGCCTTCGGCGGCGAACTGCAGCGATTCCTGCAGGTCCAGGCGGGTGCCGACGATCGAACCGCGCACGGTGACGCCGTTGAGCACCATGCCAAAGATGTCCAGCGGGAAGTTGCCCGGTGGCAGGCCGTTGAGCGAGACCGTGCCGCCGCGCCGCACCATCCCCAGTGCCTGTTCGAACGCCTTGGGCGAAACCGCGGTGACCAGTGCACCATGCGCGCCGCCGATCTCCTTCTTCAGGAACGCGGCCGGATCGGTGGTGCGCGCGTTGACCGTGACCTGCGCGCCAAGACGCCTGGCCAGCGCCAGCTTGGCGTCGTCCACGTCCACCGCTGCAACGTTCAGGCCCATCGCGCGGGCGTACTGCACGGCCATGTGGCCGAGGCCGCCGATACCGGAAATGGCCACCCAATCACCGGGCTTGGTGTCCGTGACCTTCAGGCCCTTGTACACGGTGACGCCCGCGCACAGCACTGGCGCGATCTCGACAAAGCCCACTTCCTTCGGAAGCAGGCCGACGTAGTTGGCATCGGCCAGCGCGTACTCGGCGAAGCCGCCGTTGACCGAGTAGCCGGTATTGCGCTGTGTTTCGCACAGCGTTTCCCAGCCCCCCAGGCAGTGTTCGCAATGGCCACACGCCGAGTACAACCAGGGGATGCCGACCCTGTCACCTTCCTTGATGTGCCCTACCCCGCCTCCCACGGCCACGACGTGCCCCACGCCCTCGTGGCCGGGGATGAACGGCGGGTTCGGACGCACCGGCCAGTCGCCCTCGGCGGCGTGCAGGTCGGTGTGGCAGACGCCACAGGCCTCGATCTTGACCAGCACCTCGCCCGCCCCCGGGCGCGGTACCACGACTTCTTCGATGACCAGCGGCTTGCCGAACTCACGGACAACGGCGGCCTTCATGGTTCTATTCATGCGTGCTTCTCCGTAGTGCGCTTGCAGACAGGATGGCGCCGGCCCGATGCCCGCGCCTTGATCCCGATCAATCCTCAGAAGAAGCCGAGCTTCTTCGGTGCGTAGCTGACCAGCAGGTTCTTGGTCTGCTGGTAGTGGTCAAGCATCATCCGGTGGTTCTCGCGGCCGATACCCGACTGCTTGTAGCCGCCGAACGCGGCATGTGCCGGGTAGGCGTGGTAGCAGTTGGTCCATACCCGCCCGGCCTGGATCGCGCGGCCCACCCGGTACAGGCGCGCGGCATCGCGGCTCCAGACACCGGCACCCAGCCCGTACAGCGTGTCGTTGGCAATCTGCAATGCTTCTTCTTCGGTCTTGAACGTGGTCACCGACACCACCGGCCCGAAGATCTCCTCCTGGAACACACGCATGCCGTTGTGACCCTTGAACACGGTCGGCTGCACATAGAAGCCGCCGGCCAGATCACCACCGAGCGCGGCCTTGTCGCCACCAATCAGCACCTCGGCGCCTTCCTCGCGGCCGATGGCGATGTAGGACAGGATCTTCTCCAGCTGTTCGCCCGATGCCTGCGCACCCACCATGGTGTTCGGGTCCAGCGGATTGCCCTGCCGGATCGCTGCCACGCGTTCCAGCACACGTTCCATGAAGCGTTCGTAGATCGATTCCTGCACCAGCGCGCGCGACGGGCAGGTGCAGACCTCGCCCTGGTTGAAGGCGAACATGACGAAGCCTTCCACCGCCTTGTCGAGGAAATCATCGTCCTCGGCCATCACGTCGGCGAAGAACAGGTTCGGCGATTTGCCGCCCAGTTCCAGCGTCACCGGAATCAGGTTCTGGCTGGCGTACTGCATGATCAGGCGGCCGGTGGAGGTTTCCCCGGTGAAGGCGATCTTGGCGATGCGCGGGCTGCTGGCCAGCGGCTTGCCCGCCTCCAGGCCGAAGCCGTTGACCACGTTGAGCACGCCCGGCGGCAGCAGGTCGCCGATCACTTCCATCAGCACCAGGATCGACGCCGGGGTCTGCTCGGCAGGCTTGAGCACCACGCAGTTGCCAGCGGCCAGTGCCGGTGCCAGTTTCCAGGCCGCCATCAGCAGCGGGAAGTTCCACGGAATGATCTGCCCGACCACGCCCAGCGGTTCGTGGAAATGGTAGGCCACGGTGTCGTCGTCGATCTGCGACAGGCTGCCTTCCTGCGCGCGCAGGCAACCGGCGAAATAGCGGAAGTGGTCGGCCATCAGCGGTACGTCGGCGTTGAGCGTCTCGCGGATCGGCTTGCCGTTGTCCCAAGTCTCCGCGTGGGCCAGCAGTTCCAGGTTCTGTTCGACGCGATCGGCGATGCGGTTGAGCAGCAGCGCACGGTGTGCGGCTGATGTGCGGCCCCAAGCGTCCTTGGCGGCGTGCGCGGCATCGAGTGCGGCGTCGATATCCTCGGCGTTGGAGCGGGCCACTTCAGTGAACACCTGGCCGTTCACCGGCGAGATGTTGTCGAAGTACTGGCCGCTGCGCGGGGCGATCCATTCGCCACCGATGTAGTTGCCATAGCGCGGCTTGAACAGGGAGCGCGGATCGGTGGCATGTGGGCGGGTGGACGGTACGGCGTTCATGGCGGTTCCTGCGATGGGCGTGGTGCCTCCACAGGCGCAAGGACGATGCCAACCCTGGCCTGCTGCGTTGCATCACGCCTTGATCGCCCGGCCATCGGTCATCGTGTCGCGCAGGCTGCGGCAGTGCAGCAGGCGCGGCCGTTGCAGGCCGACGCGCGGTGTGCTGTTAATCGGGACAGGTCCCGCAACAACTGTCGCAATGTGCGACACAGGAGGCTGTCGGTGTCCCCGCTTGCTCCCGATCCCCGCCTGGGCAGTGCCCGGCGCAGCTTCTTCGAGCGCGGCGCTGCTCCGGTTGGCGCGGTGCCCGAGGCGATCCTGCATTCCTGGCAACGCTGCCAGCGGCACGGCCTGCTGGTGGATGCGCAGCCGAGCGCCGAACCGCTGACCGATCACCGCCTGCGCGAACTGCGCCAGCGCCGCGAGCGCCTGTGGCGACAGGCCCGGCCGGAGCTGGATGGACTGGCTGCGGAAATGACCCACAGCGGCAGCATCGTGCTGCTGACCGATGAAGATGGCTGGATCCTCGACGCCGAAGGCAGCACCGGTTTCCTCGACAAGGCCGGTCGTGTCGCACTGATGCCGGGCATGCGCTGGGACGAAGGCACGGTCGGCACCAATGCGATCGGCACCGCGCTGGTGGACGGACGTGCGCTGCAGGTGCGTGGCGGTGAACACTACTTCGCGCCGCACGGCATCCTCACCTGTTCGGCGGTGCCGATCCTGGATCCCTATGGGCAGTGCCTGGGTGTGCTCGACGTATCCGGTGATGCGCGGTTGCCGCACCTGCATGCACTGGCACTGGTGCGGCAGGCAGTGGCGCAGATCGAGCATCGTGGTTTTGCCGACGGCCTGGCCGACTGCGAGCTGCTGCGCCTGCATCATCAACCCGCGCTGCTCGGCAGTGCGCGCGAGGGCGTGCTTGGCTTCCGCGGCGGCCGCTTGATCGCGGCC
The DNA here is from genome assembly GCF_003060985.1 of Stenotrophomonas sp. HMWF023. Classification (NCBI taxonomy): domain Bacteria; kingdom Pseudomonadati; phylum Pseudomonadota; class Gammaproteobacteria; order Lysobacterales; family Lysobacteraceae; genus Stenotrophomonas; species Stenotrophomonas sp. HMWF023. Next base: position 3,876 of record NZ_QAIJ01000264.1, on the reverse strand, counting down.
AATCGTGCCGGGCTGGCCCTGTTCGGGCTTGATCGGCAGGACATCGGCCGCACGCCGTACGAAGCACTGTTCGAACAGCCGCTGTCGCGGCTGGCCGATGACGGCGTGCTGCTTGATCGCCAGGGTCGTCGTTTGTATGGCGTGCGCGAAGCACGCGCGTCGCGACGTAGTGTGACCACGCCAGCGGCAGCGGCGCAGGTGCCGGCCCGCGCGCAGGGGCCGCTGTTCGATACCGCGCAGCAACAGCAGCTGGCCAATGCAGGACGTGTGCTGCAGGCCGCGTTGCCGGTGCTGCTGCAGGGCGAGACCGGCACCGGCAAGGAAGTCTTCGCGCGTGAACTGCACGCACGCAGCGTGCGTGCCGGAAAGCCCTTCGTCGCGGTGAACTGCGCGGCGTTGCCGGAAGGCCTGATCGAAGCAGAACTGTTCGGCTACGAGGACGGTGCCTTTACTGGTGCGCGCCGCCAGGGCAGTCCGGGCCTGCTGCGGCAGGCCGAGGGCGGCACGCTGTTCCTCGATGAGATCGGCGACATGCCGTTGGCGCTGCAACCGCGCCTGCTGCGCGTACTGCAGGAACGCGAGCTGTCACCGCTGGGCGGTGGCAAGCCGGTGAAACTGGATTTCGCGCTGGTCTGCGCCAGCCACTGCGAACTGCCGCAGGCGGTGGACGCAGGCCGCTTCCGTGCGGATCTGTATTACCGCATCGCCGACCACGTGGTGACCCTGGCACCGCTGCGGCAACATCCCGATCGCGGTGCCGTGGTGGATGCGCTGTGGCAGCAGCTGGGACGCGGCCACGAGTTGTCTGCGCCGACGCGCGCGGCACTGGTGGCCCATGCCTGGCCCGGCAACCTGCGCCAGTTGAGCGCCTGCCTGCGCACGCTGGCCGCCCTGGCTGAGCCGGGTCACGCGGTGGAGCCGCAGCTGCTGCCGGTGGATGTGCGTGCTGGCACGGTGGCCGCGCCAGCCGTGCCGGCCAGCGGTGCATTGGAGGAGATCGCCGAGGCGGCCATGCGCCAGGCGCTGGCCGAATGCCTGGGCAACGTCAGCGCGGCCGCCAAGCGGCTGGGGATCAACCGCAGCACCCTGTACCGGCGGCTGGGTACGCCACGCGGTTGAAGGAGTCTGGTAGCGCCGGGTCTGTGCCCGGCTCCACCAGCAGCCGAACGATCAGCTGGCCAGCACTGCGGCCTCACGTGCCAGGCGCTCGACGCTGTCCCAGTCGCGGGTCTGCATCAGCGCGGCGGTGGTCAGCCAGGAGCCGCCCACGCACAGCACGTTGGGCAGGTGCAGGAACTGGCTGGCGGTCTGCGCGCTGATGCCGCCGGTCGGGCAGAAGCGCACATCAGCGAACGGGCCGTGCCATGCCGACAGCATCGCGGCACCGCCGGCCTGCACGGCGGGGAAGAACTTGAAGGTATCCAGGCCGTGTTCCAGGCCGACGATCAGCTCGGAACCGGTGGCCACACCCGGCAGGTAGGGCAGATCGGCATCGCGTGCGGCGGCATACAGCCGTGGCGTCGCCCCGGGCGATACCGCGAAGCGGCCGCCGGCTTCCTTCACGGCCTGCATCTGTGCGGCATCGAGCACGGTGCCGGCACCGATCACCGCATCCGGTACCGCTTCGACCATTGCCTTGATGGCTTCCAGCGCACGCGGCGTGCGCAGGGTCACCTCGATCACCGGCAGGCCACCACGGAACAGCGCCTGCGCGACCTGCACCGCATCGTCGATGTCATCGGGGGTGAACACCGGAATCACCGGTGCCAGTTTCAGTACCGCACGAACGCGTGGATCAGCGCCGGACATCGAATCGCTCCTCGCCCATCAGGGCCAACACATCAGCTTCGCTGACGGGATTGAAATCGCCGGGAATGGAGTGCTTCAGGCCCCCGGCGGCCAGGCCGAAGCGCACGGTGGCGTCGGCATCGAAGGCGGACAGGATGCCATGCAGGATGCCTGCCGCGAAGGCATCACCGCCGCCGATGCGGTCGACGATGCCCTGCAGCTGGCGTACCGGTGCCTGTGCGCGGGTGCCATCGCGGCCCAGCAGCAACGCGCCCAGCGCATGGTGGTCCACGCTCAGCGTCTGCCGCTGGGTGCAGGCCAGCCAGTGCAGCTGCGGGAATGCGTCGAACGCCGCCGCCGCCGCCGCTTCCACGCGCGCGACCACGTCGGCCTGCTCGAAACGCTGGCCGAGGATGACTTCGATATCGCGGTAGTCGGCAAAGACGATGTCGGCCTGCGCGAACAGTTCGTGCAGGATCGCCTGCGCATCGCCACCCCAGCGCTGCCACAGCTTCGGCCGGAAGTTGCCGTCGAAGGACACACGCACGCCCTGCGCACGGGCGGCGCGCGCTGCGGCCAGGGTGGCCTGGGCCACGTCCGGGCCCAGCGCCGGGCTGACCCCGGACAGGTGCAGCCACTGCGCGCCCTGCAGCAGCGCCGGCCAGTCGTAGTCGGCGGCGGTGCTGTTGGCGAATGCGGAATCGGCACGGTCGTAGACCACTTCGCTGGCCCGTTGCACCGCGCCGGTGGTCAGGAAATACAGGCCCATGCGGCCGTCGGCATCTTCGCGCACGCCGCGCGTATCGACGCCATGCCGGCGCAGTTCGGCCAGCGCATGCGCGCCGAGCGCGTTGCCGGCGACGGTGCTGACCATGGCCACGTCATGTCCAAAGCGGGACAGCGAGACAGCCACGTTGGCCTCGGCACCGCCGACGTGCACCTGCAGCTGCGGCGACTGCAGCAGCAGCTCGCGACCGGGCGCACCCAGGCGCAGCAGCAGTTCCCCGAAACACACGATACGACCCATTTCTGCTCCTTCACGCGTGCCGCCCGCATGTGACACTGGGCGGCGTGGTAGTGGACCACGCGTGGGGCGTGGAATTGGCTAGCGGTGTCATTTCAATCCCGCCCGGCCTTGCCCTAAGCCTACCAAACTGTTGGAAGCATTGTCCTGCAAGCGTCTTGGAGACATTTCAGATCTGTTGCGGTGCAAGATGCCGGATCGGGAACGTGCTGTTAACGTCCGGCCTGACCAGCGGTGTCATCACGCTGAAACAGCCGCGATACCAGACCTTTGGGAGAGGGGAAAGGCATGCATTCTCGGAACCATGAAAAAAAGACACCGGTTACCTTGCTCGCGTTGGCCGTAGCACTGGCCCTGGCAGGCAACGCCGGCGCGCAGCAGCAGAGCGCCAACCCGAACGCCACCGACCTTGATACGGTCACCGTCACCGGCTACCGCGCCAGCGTGGAGAAGGCGCTGGACATCAAGCGTGGCGAAGCCGGCGTGGTCGATGCCATCGTTGCCGAGGACATCGGCAAGTTCCCCGACCTGAACCTGGCCGAGTCGCTGCAGCGCATCCCGGGCGTGGTCATCACCCGCGAGGCCGGCGAAGGCCGCAACATCTCGGTGCGTGGCCTCGGCCCGGAATTCACCCGCGTGCGCATCAACGGCATGGAAGCACTGACCACGGTCGGTGCCGGCGACCAGAGCGGCGGCACCAACCGCGGCCGTGGTTTCGACTTCAACGTGTTCGCCTCGGACCTGTTCTCGCAGCTGCTGGTGCGCAAGACCGCCTCGGCCGACGTAGAGGAAGGCTCGCTGGGCGCCACCGTCGATCTGCGCACCGCGCGTCCGTTCGACTACGACGGCTTCACCTTCGCCGCCAGTGGCCAGGCCAGCTACAACGCGATGGCCGAGAAGGCCGACCCGCGCATCGCCGCGCTGGTTTCCAACACTTTCGCCGATGGCACCTTCGGCGCACTGCTGTCGGTGGCCTATTCCGAGCGCCAGGCGCTGGAGGAAGGTTCCAACACCGGCCGCTGGGCCAACGGCCCGAGCAACGGCAACTTCGCCGCGTCCTCGCC
>NZ_QAIJ01000263.1:0-5406 GCF_003060985.1 Stenotrophomonas sp. HMWF023 | reverse complement strand
TCTCGGTGTTGCCCCGGCGCAGGATCAGGCAGAACTCGTCGCCGCCCAGGCGGCAGGCCAGGTCATGTTCACCGGCCATCGAGCGCAGGATGTTGCCCATGCTCTGCAGCACCCGGTCACCGGCCTGGTGGCCGTGGCGGTCGTTGATCTGCTTGAACCGGTCGCAGTCGATCAGCAGCAATGCCTGCGGAGGCCCTTCTTCCTGCGTGTGGCATTCCTGCAGGTACAGGGCCAGGCCGCGGCGGTTGTGCAGGCCGGTCAGTTCGTCGGTGCGCACCAGCTCACGCGTGTGGGTCAGCTGGTGGGTGGTGATGTACAGGTTGTCCAGCGCAGCTTCCAGGTCATGGTTGCGCCGCCGCAGCTGGCTGATCAGGGCCTGCTCGTTGGTCAGCACGCGCAGGATCGTGCGCCGCAGGAAGTAGGCCACCAGGCCCGGATCGGACTCGACCAGGCGATGGAAATCCGCCGGCCCCAGTTCCAGCACGTAGCAGTCGGCCATCACCCGCGCGCTGGCGCTGCGCAGATGGTCGCCCATCAACAGGCCGAGCTCACCGAAAAATTCATGCCGGCCGAGCGTCTTGAGCACCAGGTCCTCGCCGAAATCCAGCTCGATCAGGCCTTCGAGGATGATGTACATGCACTCGCCGCGATGGCCGCGCTGGAACAGCCACTGGCCCGCCTGCAGCCTGCAGGGCTGGGCAAACCGGGCGAACAGGGTGACCTCTTCTTCGGAAAGAAGCGCGTGCACGATTTCGGCCATCGCCACCTTGGCGATACCGGTTGTCGTGTCGATGTTCTCGGCCGCACCCCTGCCGGTCATTCCCTGCACCCGCCGCCAGCGTCCCCTGGTGAGCCGCGGAGCATATCAGTGAATCAAACTGTGCGCCGCTTCTCATTTTTGTGAAGACGCGGCGCTCCGTCTCATAAGCAGGGGAATGCCCCATTCACCCGTATTGGCGGCAGAAGGAAAGCAAGCCATTTCAATATCTTGGCGACGCCGCGACGCCGATTGTCGCGGCAGCCACAGATACAACGACGCCGGCAGATCCCCCGATCTGCCGGCGTCGTCTGGCCCTTCCCTGGCCACCCTGATCGGATCCGCAGCCCCGGTAGAGCCGGCCGCTGGCCGGCTGCCACGCAGCGCCCGGAGCATCGTGTGGTTGCCGGCCAGCGGCCGGCACTACCGGATCACGCGGCGCGTTCGCTGCGCCCGCCGTGGAACTGCTCTTCCTCGGTCGAGCCGGTCAGCGCGGTGGTCGAGGACTGCCCCTGCTGGATCGCCTGGGTCACCGCATCGAAGTAGCCGGTGCCGACCTCGCGCTGGTGCTTGACCGCGGTGAAGCCGCGCTCGGCCGCTTCGAACTCGGCTTCCTGCAGTTCCACGAAGGCGCTCATCTGCCGGCGCGCATAGCCGTGGGCCAGGTTGAACATGCCGTAGTTCAGCGCGTGGAAACCAGCCAGGGTGATGAACTGGAACTTGTAGCCGTAGCTGCCCAGCTCCTTCTGGAACTTGGCGATGGTGGCGTCGTCCAGGTTCTTCTTCCAGTTGAAGCTGGGCGAGCAGTTGTAGGCCAGCAGCTTGCCCGGGAACTTCGCATGGATCGCCTCGGCGAATTTCCGCGCGAATTCCAGGTCCGGCTTGCCGGTCTCGCACCACACCAGGTCGGCATAGGGCGCGTACGCCAGGCCACGGCTGATGGCCTGGTCCAGGCCGTTGCGGGTCTTGTAGAAGCCTTCCACGGTGCGCTCACCGGTGGCGAACGGCGTGTCGTTGCCATCGATGTCGCTGGTCAGCAGATCAGCAGCCTCGGCGTCGGTACGCGCCACCAGCAGGGTCGGCACGCCCAGCACGTCGGCGGCCAGGCGCGCGGCGTTGAGCTTCTCGATCGCCTCGCGGGTCGGCACCAGCACCTTGCCGCCCATGTGGCCGCACTTCTTCACCGAGGCCAGCTGGTCTTCGAAGTGCACGCCGGCAGCACCGGCTTCGATCATCGCCTTCATCAGTTCGAAGGCGTTGAGCACGCCGCCGAAACCGGCTTCGGCGTCGGCCACGATCGGCTGCAGGAAGTCGATGTCATCCTTGCCTTCGGCATGGTGCAGCTGGTCGGCACGCAGCAGCGTGTTGTTGATGCGCTTGACCACCGCCGGCACCGAATCGGCCGGATACAGCGACTGGTCCGGGTACATCTGACCGGCCAGGTTGGCATCGGCCGCCACCTGCCAACCGGACAGGTAGATCGCCTTCAGCCCGGCCTTCACCTGCTGCATGGCCTGGTTGCCGGTCAGCGCGCCGAGCGCGTTGACGAAGTCGCGCTCATGCAGCGATTTCCACAGCTTTTCCGCACCCAGCCGGGCCAGCGAATGCTCGATATGGACGGTGCCGCGCAGGCGCACCACGTCGGCGGCGCTGTAGTTGCGCTGGATGCCTTCCCAGCGCGGATTGGTGTCCCAGTCGTGCTGGATCTGTTCGGCAGTGGGCAGCGTGCTCATGTCTATCTCCAGTTCTGTTCGTGCGGATGCAGCGGGGAAGGAAGCGGCGAGGAAAGTGGCGTGCAGCGATCAGTCGATGCGCGCGTACGCCGGCAGGGTCAGGAAGTCGGTCAGTTCATTGCTGCGGCTCAGCTCGGCCAGCAGGGTGATGGCTTCTTCGATGCGGCCGCCACCGGGCAGCGCCGAGGTATCGCCGAGGCGCGCCGGCAGCTGCGCCAGGGTGGTATCGAGCAGCGCCAGGTCGATGGCGGTGCCGTCGTCCAGCTGCTGGCCCGGCGTGTGCAGCCACTGCCACAGCTGGCTGCGGCTGATCTCGGCAGTGGCTGCGTCCTCCATCAGGTGGTGGATCGGCACGCAGCCGTTGCCGTCAAGCCACGCGGCCAGGTAGCGCACGCAGACTTCGACATTGCCTTCGAAGCCGGCGCGGGTGATCGTGCCCGGCGGACGCGCGATCAGTTCGTCGCGGCCCACGCGCACGTCTTGGCGCAGCACGTGGTGCTGGTTGGGCGTGGGCATGTGTTCGTCGAAGATCGCCATCGCCACCGGAATCAGCGCCGGATGCGCGACCCACGTGCCATCGTGGCCGGCGCTCACTTCGCGCAGCTTGTCGGCACGCACCCGCGCCATTGCCTGCTCGTTGGCAGCAGCGTCGTTGTTGATCGGAATCTGCGCGGCCATGCCACCCATCGCATGTGCGCCGCGGCGATGGCAGGTCTGGATCAGCAGTTCCGAATACGCCTTCAGGAACGGCTGGGTCATGGTCACCTGGCCGCGCTCGGGCAGCACGCGGTCAGCGTGGCGGCGGAAGGTCTTCAGGTACGAGAAGATGTAATCCCAGCGCCCGCAGTTGAGGCCGACGATGCGATCGCGCAGGGCGTGCAGGATCTCATCCATTTCAAACACTGCCGGCAGCGTTTCGATCAGCACGGTCACCTTGATCTGGCCGTGCGGCAGGCCGAGCATGCCTTCGATGTGCGACAGCGCGGTCTCCCACAGCGCCGCCTCTTCCATGCTCTGCAGCTTGGGCAGGTAGAAGTACGGACCACGGTCCCTGGACTGCAACGCGCGCGCATTGTGGAAGGCGAACACCGCCGCATCGAACAGGCCGCCGGCGAGGAACTGGCCATCGACGCGCACATGCTTCTCGTCCAGATGCCAGCCGCGCGGGCGCACGATCAGCACGGCCTGCTCGTCGTAGGGACGCAGGGCGTAGTGCTTGCCCGCCTTGCCGTTGGATGCCGGAGCGGTGTACTGCAGGTCGCCGCGCACCGCAGCAGCCAGCGACTGCTGACCGGCCAACAGATTGCGCCAGGTCGGCGAGGTCGAATCCTCGAAGTCGGCCATGAACACCTTGGCACCGGAGTTCAGCGCGTTGATGACCATCTTCGGGTCGGTCGGCCCGGTGATCTCGACGCGGCGGTCCTGCAGTGCGGCCGGCAGCGGCGCCACGGTCCAGTCACCGCTGCGGATCGCGGTGGTGTCCTGGCGGAAGTCCGGCAGGCCACCCTGGTCGAAGAACGCCTGGCGCTCGCGGCGGGCCTGCAGTCGCGTCTGCCGGCCGGGTTCCACCGCCCGGTGCAGGGACACCAGCAGGGCCAGCAGCGGTGCCGGCAGCACGGTGGCCTGACCGGCCACCTGGGTCGCGAGGGCGATGCCCGGCGTGGCCTTGGCGGCGGTGGAAGGAACAGCGGAAGCGACGGCGGACATGGGAGGACTCCAGCGTGGGGGAACGACTCCACCGTGCGGCTGCAGCCCTGTATTTGGCAAAACAGTTATTGCAATGCTTTACATAACTTGTGCTAATACTTGTGACGCCATGACCACACGCGCCTCGCCAAGTCCTCGTTTTTCCTACAAATCCGATCGGCTGAAGCCGCTGCGCGCGTTCTGCCAAACGGTGCGGCTGGGCTCTGTCTCACGGGCAGCTGAGGCGCTTTTCGTCAGCCAGCCGGCCATCAGCCTGCAGTTGCAGGCGCTGGAGCGTGAGTTGGGGGTGCCCCTGTTCGAGCGCAGCGGCCGGCGCCTGGTGCCCAGCCGCGAGGGCCAGTTGCTGTATGAAATGGCGCAGCCGCTGGTGGAAAGCCTGGACGGCCTGGAAGCGCGCTTCCGCGACAAGGTGCGCGGGCTGGACGCGGGCGAGCTGAACATCGCCGCCAACAGCTCGACCATCCTGTACCTGCTGCCGAAGATCGTCGAACGCTTCCGCCAGCATTACCCCGATGTGCGCCTGACCCTGCACAACGCCATCAGCGCCGACGGCACCGACCTGCTGCGCGAGGATGCCGCCGACCTGGCGATCGGCTCGATGACCGATGTGCCGGCCGACCTCAGCTACGCCCCGGCCTACCGTTTCGAACAGGTGCTGATCGCCCCGCATGACCATCCGCTGGCCAGCGGTGGCGAGCTGGAACTGGTCGACATCGCCCGATACCCGCTGGTGCTGCCGCCGAAGCGGCAGATCACTTACCGGCTGGTCGACCAGGTGTTCCAGCGCCACCGCATCGCCTACACGGTTGCGCTGGAAGTGGGCGGCTGGGAAGTGATCAAGCAGTACGTGGCGATGGGCATGGGCATTTCCATCGTGCCGGCGCTGTGCCTGAACGATGCCGACCACGAGCGGTTGGCGGCGCGTTCGATGAAGCGCTGGTTCCCCGAGCGCAGTTACGGGGTGATCGTTCGCCGCGGCAAGGCGTTGTCGGCGCAGGCGCGGGCGTTTGTCGAGCTGATCCAGCCGGAGTTGTTCAGTCCGCGCGATTACGACCAGAGCGGGCATTCGGAGCGGTAAGGGGTGTCGGCAGGGCTGCGCCCTGCACCTGCCGAAGCAACGGCAACGGCAACGGCAACAGCAACATCAACGGCAACAGCGGGGATTCCGTGGGATGGCGGGGTGGGTCCGGTTGCGGGGGTGTCCGCGGC
>NZ_QAIJ01000262.1:0-15471 GCF_003060985.1 Stenotrophomonas sp. HMWF023 | reverse complement strand
ATCACCACCACCCCCGGGGCGCATGGCTGGTCCACGAGCCACTTGATAAGGTCAAGACCGTCGCGGTGCTTTTCGTCAGGCATGTTGTAGTCCATGACTACGGCGTCGAAGCGAAGACGTCGAGCCAGATCCATGAGTGGACCTGGAGCGGACGCCTCGCCGGCGACTGCCCATCCGTTGACCGAGGCGATGAGCGCGCGTATGCCAATACGCACCGCCTCATGATCATCTGCAACAAGGATGCGCGCGCGTTGAGGGACGGCTGATTGAAGGGAACTAGTCAATGCCTGCTTATCCCGTTGAGGATGCGCACAACACTGCTGACCAATACAATGAATGCGATCCCGCCGTAGTAGACGGCAAATCCACCATTCAACAGTGTGCAGGGCATGACTGATACGGTCAGCGCCGATAGGCTCAGCAGGATCACTGCAAAGTCGTCAGCTTTGGTCAGAAAAGGAGTGCGGTGTGTGTACATATGCGTCTTGCTCGTCTGCAAGCAGCGCAACAAGTATTGCGCCCCTCTGGAAGTCGATCCGGCAGCGCCGTTAGGGGCTGTCGTGCGAGGCGCAGAGTATTGGCGACATGAATCCTGCTTTGGATAGAAGGAAATCGAAAGAAAGCAAGCCGCCAGCCAGCTTCCGATCCTGCTCAGCTGGCGTTCTGTTTTCGTCTCCCTATTGCTCGGACCTATGAAGCAGGTGGCGCAACTTGAATAGCTCGTTGTCATTGCGGATCCCGAGCTTCTTGTAGGCCGATCGCTTCTGTGTGCTTACCGTGCTTGGCTGACGCGAGAACTTGCTTGCGATATCTGCGTTGGTGAGCCCCTCCAGGCAGCAGCGCAGAACCTCAAACTCCCGTGCCGTGAGGGCGGAATGTGAGATCAGGTCCAGACATGGAGGAGCCGACAGTGCCCTCTCTGACTCAAGCTCGCCGAGGCATCTGAAGCTGGGGTCCGGGACGACGTTCTCAATAGCCAGGGCGATCGCCAGAAGGATCTCATCCAGCCCCTGCTGTTTCCCGACAAAGCCATGCGCGCCGGCCTGCATGGCCAGGGACCGCGTGGCTGAGTTGGAGTGGGCAGTTAGCACAACGACCTTGCATCGGGGATGTCTGGCACGAAGGATGCGGATGAGGTTCAGTCCATCTACATCGTGTGGCCCGAGAGCGAAGTCTGTAAGGACGACATCAGCTGGATGTTGTCGAAGTCCCACCAGAAGCGATTGGCTGGTCGCGTGGCTACCCACGATCTCGATACTGGGATGGCTGCCTAGCTGAAGTACCAGGCCGCTGCGAACAACGCTGTGGTCATCCAGGATGGCCAAGGTGACTGCAGGGAGAAGCTCGGTGGTCATGGCTGGGAGCCTTTGCTAGGAGTGGGGATGCGTCGATATGTCGGAGCAGTGGACACGCGCCAGATCGACGCGCCACCTGCTTGAATCGGCATCACGCACTCACCATGGCTGACGGAGCTGCCAGCCTGCGCCCTGTTCCCAGGTCCCTTCCGACAAGAACGGACGATGGTTGTGAACGATTCCTTCCGGGGGCTCCCACCACGCCAGGCGTGGCGGGGGCAGCTCCGGGCTATGCCCGTTGATAGCGCCGAAGCGCCTCCTCTTCGCCGAAACAGCCTCGTCCCCTTGCCATGCATTCCGGAACCCCTGGCGCCGTCCACGGGAATGCAGTTGGCGATCCATTGCCGCGACAACATCGAATCTTGTCGATTTCCAGACTACGCGTCGAAGTCTATCGAGCGTTCTCGGGCTTGGCAGCAATCAGGGTCAGACCTGCATGCATTTCGTCATTCTTCAAAGATCTCCATACATGGCGCGGCGCTGCGGCCTGAGATCTGGCTCGAAAACCAGAGGCCAACTATTGACATGCATCAGTTGAGTAAGGCGGCGTGCGTGCTACGGCCATCTGCTCGCTGAACAGCCGCATTGGCGCTACGGCGTTTCGAAATTTGTCGATTCGTTTCAACGCAAGCGCTGCTTAACGTTACTTGCGTTTGGCTGATATCCGGCACCAGCAGATCTTCTGATCGACCGCGGCTTGTGCGCTTGTCCCATCCATCAACCTCGATCCCCGCCAGCACCGCGCTCCAGCAAGGCAGCGTGAGGCTGCGTGTGGCCCAGCGCATCGTTACTTCCTAGGGCATGGACGCCGACCATTTCCCCATATCGGAGTATTGCCGTGCACCGTGGTACCACTTGTTCCCCACACCTTCTCGCCTTGGCTGTAAGCGCGGCATTGGCATGGACTGCCAATGTCCACGCCCAGCAGGTTGTCGCCGATGGCGACACCAAAAACCCTGCTGCCGGCGACTACACCACCACCGAACCGGTTGATCCGGGTAGCACCGCTGGCTACGCCTTCCATGCACTCAACGGAGGACAGATCGTTCCCACTGGTGCGGTCAACCTGAGCACCAGTGGTGCTGGTGCTGCCGCTGCACGTGCAGAAGGAGCAGGTAGCCGGATCGAGCTGGTCGACGCGACGGTCACTACCATCGGTGATCGCGCCAGTGGTATCTCGGTCGCCGATGGCGCGCATGTCGAGATCAGCGGCGCGTCCACTGTCATCAGCACGCAGGGCCGGTACAGTCATGGTGTTCAGGTCGCCACGGGATCCACGGCCAATGTTGGTGGGGTCAAGATCAACGTGTCTGGAGATGACGCCGTCGGCGTGTTCGCACAGTCAGGTGCGAGCGTTCAGATGTCAGGCACTCAGATCAGCACAACAGGCCAGTACGGGAGCGCTATTGAATCCCATGAGGCCCATGTGGAGCTCAGCGGGGTGAACGTGGAAACAACTGGAATGGCGGGAATCGGCCTGCGGATGTCAAAATCCAACGGCGCCGGAAGCAACACTGGCCTGGTGAGTAACAGCACGATCACTACCCATGGCGCATCGGCGTGGGCCATCAATGTCCAGGGGAACTCCTCACTTGAGGTCCAAGGCAGCACGCTTGTCACCCATGGCTACAACGCGTGGGGGATTACGGTGGGCGGAGGCGTCGTAAGCCTCATAGACACCAATATCTTCACCTCCGGGGAGACGGCCAACGGCGTGGACATGTCCGGGGGCGAGTTCTACATGCAGGGAGGTCGGATTGAAGCCAAAGGCAAGAACGCGGAGGGTGTTCATCTGCACCAGTCCAACTCCAGTGCTTGGCTGACCGGAACGACCATCATCTCCGACGGAGTCGGTGTCAACGTCAATGGCTACAGCCAGAAAGCATTCCTGGATGGAGTTGACCTCACCTCAGGTGCCACCGCTGTGTGGCTTCCCGACGATTCCACGATCGATATCGCAAACAGCTCGCTGCACACCACCAACAAGAGCGCGCTCGGTGTCGATACACGCGCCGGAAGGGTGACCCTGTCCAACACCGCGATCAGCACCGAGGGCGACTTCTCCTATGGCGTGTACGCCTCCAAGGAGTACAGCTCCCGCGCGAGTATTGACGCTACAGGCATCGACATCCGCACTGTCGGTACTGGATCCACCGGTGCCGTCGCGCGCCTGGGTGGCTATGTCTCGCTGAGTGACAGCCGTATCGTCACCACCGGCGAGAAGGCATATGGCCTTCGAAGCGAGGGCACTGGCGAGCTCAGCATCACCAACACGCATGTCCGGACTGCGGGCCTGGGTGCCTATGGCGCTCTGGTCGACAAGAACGGCTACCTTGCCATCGACGGTGGCTCGCTGGTGAGCGACAGCCATGGCGCGATGTGGATCCGCTCCGCGCGGCATGTTTCGGCCAGCAACGGCGCGGTGCTTATCGGCGGCAACGGCGTTCTTGCTTCAATCGATGCAGCGCAGTCGAGCCCACTTGCTCTGGCCTTCTCTGGCGATGTGTATGCACAGGGAGACATCGTCATTACCGCCGAGGACATCGCCGCAGGCATCCCGGTGACTGCCGATGTCCATGTGGGCCTGGACCAGCGTTCGCACTGGCAGGGCGCCACCGGGATCGTCAATGCCATGAACATCAGTGGCGGTAGTCAGTGGACTCTGACGGGCGATTCGACTGTCCAGAGCATGGCTCTGAACAACAGCACGCTCGCGCTGTCGGCCATCGATGGCGGGCGCTTCAATACCTTGACCGTTGCTGGTGACTTTGACACCAGTGCCGGGCACCTGGTGTTCAACGGTGCCCTGGGCGATGACGGGGCTCGCACCGACCGCCTGCATGTGGTGGGTGACACCAATGGCCAGGCCGATGTGACGGTGAACAACGTCGGCGGCGCTGGCGGTCAGACCCAGCAGGGCATCCAGCTGATCCAGGTCGATGGCGCCTCCAACGCCCGCTATGACCTGATCGGCCGTGCGGTTGGCGGACAGTACGAGTACTTCCTGCACAAGGCTGCTGATGGTGGCTGGTACCTGCAGTCCAGCCTGTTGCCTGTGGATCCCTGCATCGCAGACCCAGGTGGCCCGACCTGCCCGGTGATCCAGCCGCCGGTGGATCTGTGTCAGGCCAGTCCGACCGATCCGCGTTGCAACCCGACGATTGATCCGCCGGTGGTGCCGCCGGTACTGCCCCCGGTGATTCCGGTGCTGCGCCCTGAGCCCGGTGCCTATCTGGCCAATCAGAACGCCGCCGTGCAGCTGTTCCAGCATCGCGCACACGATCGCAATGTCGGTGGCGATCGGGGCGCGTGGGTACAGGTCAACCGCAACGAGGCAGACTACGGTGTGATTGGTGATCAGCTCGATGTCAGCAGTGACAGCAATGTCCTGCAGATCGGCAGTGATGTCTGGGGCTGGGGCCAATCCAGTCGGGGCGTTGTGGGTGTGATGCTCGCCAATGGCGATGCCACCAGCCAGATCCGCTCCAAGTTGACCGGCTACTCGGCCAACGGCAAGGTGCACGGCAATGCAGTGGGCATTTACGGCTCCTGGCAGCAGCGTCCGAAGCAGCTGGGCGGCGGCTATGTGGATGGCTGGTTGCAGCACGGCCGCTACTCCAGCAGCGTCCAAGGTGAGGCATTGCAGAAGGAGCGCTACCACGCCCGCACTGCCAGCGCTTCGATTGAGGCTGGCTATGCGTTTACCCTGCGCCAGACTGGTGCCTCCTCGCTTTACCTGGAGCCGCAGGTCCAGCTGAACTACACCGATTACCGCAGTGATCGGATCACCGAGCGCAATGGCACCGTGATCGACGGTGAGAACGCTGGTGGCTTGAGCACGCGTGTCGGTCTGCGTCTTTACGGCCAAGCCAACGTTGGGCGCAGTCGAGTGCAGCCGTTCCTCGAAGCCAACTGGCTGCACGCTGATGGTGACAATGCACTGGACTTTGACGGAGAGCGCCTGCAGGGCGGCGTACCGTCCCGCCGGGTCGAGCTCAAGGCCGGTGCGCAGCTGCAGTTGGGTGGCCGTTGGTCGGCCTGGGGTGACATGGGCGTGCAGAGCGGAAGCGGTGGCTACCGCAATCTGGGTGCTCAGCTGGGTGTGCGTCGCAGCTGGTAACCCGTATCGGTACCGCATCGGCCCCGGAGGGTCGATGCGGTGGTCCGACGCAATGCTGCGGTCCCGGGGCATCAGGTGCTGGTGTCCCACGCTCTGTGCAATGTAAGAGGACAGGGTGGAACGGCATCGCCGATGGACCATGCGGCTGATGCTGGGGATTCAGCCCAGTGAGTACTGGTCGTTTTCCTGAGGAATGGCCATAGAAAAAGGGCACCGGCCATGGGCCGGTGCCCTCTCTATTCTGCAGTTGGGCCGCAGGGCCCAGGCGTCACCCTTTCAGGAGACAGCTCAGCCTTCGGCACGCCGTTGGCTGATGAGTCGCCAGGTCAGAAGGATCAGGGCGATGGCTGCTGAGGCAACCGCCAGCCAGAGCTGAATGAATTCACTATTCTTCTCGCCCTTGATCACCGCGATCGACGGATTGTCGTTGTTGTAGCGGATGTCGATTTCCTCGACCTCATCCACGGAGCGCATCCGATTACCGAGTTCGTTGGAGACGTCGATCCTCTCGTTGCGGAGCTCGCCATCTTCGGTTTCAAACTCGACGCTCAATACGAAGTTGCTCTTGTGGAGCTTGCGCTCCTTCCACGTAACTTCGGTGACCAGGGCGACTGCGTCCCGTCCGGCTGCTCCCTCGGTAAGGCTGTAGCGCTGATGCTCTTGGTAGCCGATGACCGAGAAGCAGACGGCCATGACTGCGGCGACACCGATGTAGCGCCAAGATGTAAGGTTCATGCGTTGGTATGTGGTTCGAATGGGGGAGGCATGGTCGTAGGTCTTTCGCATCGGCGATATCGAACATGCTCGAAAGATCCATGCGCCCCAGATTCCTGCCAGATTCGGCAATAGTTGATGAGGGTACTGCCGGACTTGAACGAATTTCCGGTGTTGGCGCCAGGCTGGATAGGCCTGTGGCAAGAGCAACGGCATTGATCCAGGGCGGTGGATGGCCGCAGCGCGCCGCAGCCATCGCATGCTGATACGCCTCAGGTCTCGCTGGCGGCCTGCTTCGCCTCTGAGGCCTTCTCATCCTTGGCTTCGGGATCGAACTCGGAGAGGCATTGCGTACCGGTTTGCGTGCCGCGAGAGCACTCGATGATCTGGTCCAATCCGGGCTGCATCAGGCCGCCGATGATGAATCCGGCGATGGCGAACGTTGTGAGATAGGGAACAAGTACTCGCGGAATTGAATTACCACTCTCTTCAGCGGTGCCAGCGACCCCCCTGCTGGCGAGCCAATAGATCGCAGGGACAAGCAGGGCGAACCCCAGAGACAGCGGGCCGATAGTGAAGTCGGGCATGAATCTACTCCTGGTTGGAAGGCGCTGCGCGTGCAACCTGAGCGCAGCCTGACTGTGGAAGTCATGACCAGGGGTGGGGAATAGAAATTATTCTAAATGACGCTTGCCGAGATCCCTTCGCGTGGGACTGCAGGCTGATTGAACCATCGTATCTGATGGTCGGTCCTGCAAAGGTGCGCTCGACCTGAATGCGGCTGGATGCGGCAGACGCGTTCGCTGGCTTCAACGGTGTGGGAAATCTCTTGCAGTGTAGTGACTAGGCACACGCAAAGGCCCGCATCAAGCCTCATTGTCCCACCCATCCAATGCGGCCGGCACCAACAAGGCGGGGCACAATGAGGTGCGCGAAGCAGACTGCCGAGTGCGTTGTACTGGAAATCGTTGGCTCCCTTTCGCTTGCTGCTCGACGCTAAAGAAAGAACTTCAGGTCCGATGGAAATTCAGATTCTTGTATTCTCCCGAAGTTGTTGATGCGCCAGAGTCGGCCTCTCCTGACTCCATTTGCCGGTGTACCTTGACCAATTTCGCTATCAGATCGACCGCGCTTCTCATGCTGTTTCCCATTCTGGGAGGATGTCAGCGCGGGGATCACGCGATAGCAGCCCAATCTGAGCCGGAGGAATGTCCTGTTGCTCTGCCTGTAAGTAAGTGCCCTAAGTTGTTGGGGAGTGTCGTGGTGTCCAGCGATCTGCCCGTAAGTCGATTCACCATGGAGCTTGAGAGTCCGGCCCTGCTGATCATGCAGGCGGAGCGGCCAGACGACATCAGGCTATCGTTGGAACAGGACGACCATATCGCTTGGGAAATGGGGGAGGGCACGCCTTTATCTGCTGCGGATGGAGCAGAGCCAGTTATCGCCTTGGCTACGGATGCCGGCATGTGGTCAGTCATCGTGCACACAGGTGGTAGCTTCACAGGTAAGCCATTGCGCGTGTCGGTATTCATCCATGGTCAGGCTGAATCTTCAGCCACTCTGGGTACAGCGGAGGTCGTCGATACGGACGCTGCAGACGGAGAGGGTGTCGATTTGTCCACCTCATCAGAGTAGTTGATGAGCGGGGACCGCCCTTACCTGATGATCACCGAGCCAGGTCAGTGACCTGCAGGTCGGTCATCCATTGACGGTCAGCACGCGAGCGAGGCTGGCCGCCGCAACCGCCGGGGGTAGAGAGGCTCGGGGATCTGAGTCGTTGACCTGCCAGGCCCGCGAGCAACGGATACCATTGCCTCATCGCCTTGGTCCGTGGTGGCTCTCAATGATTGATTCGACAGTCTGTTGGGGCTTTGTTGGGTGCGGAAGCGTCACCGAGAGGAAAAGTGGCCCGGCATTCAGTAGCGTTCCCGGCTCGCGCATCGTGGCGGTGATGCGCCGTGATGGGGTGCTCGCCCAGGAATACGCCAATCGGCATTCGATCGCGCGTTGGTATGACGATGCGGATCGGTTGATCAACGACCCGGAGGTCAATGCGGTCTATGTGGCCACTCCGCCCTCCACCCACATGCTGTACGCGTTGAAGGCCATTGGGGCCGGCAAGCCGGTCTACATCGAAAAGCCGATGGCGATGGACCATGAGCAGTGCGCCCGGATCCTGGCGGCAAGCGAGGAGGCGGGCGTTCCGGTCTTCGTTGCCTACTACAGGCGCGCCCTCCCAAGGTTTGTCTACGTCCAGGAGCTCCTCAACTCCGGGGCCCTTGGATCCATCCGGACTGTGCGCACCGCGCTGTACCGTCCGCACAATCCGATTACCCAGTCTCCAGAGTTCTGGCGGACCGATCCGGGCATCTCCGGAGGAGGCCTGTTCGTGGACCTGGGCTCGCACACCCTGGACCTGCTGGACTTCCTGCTGGGACCACTGGAGCTGATCGGAAGTGCAGCCAGCAGTCTCGGCGGCTGGTATGAAGCCGAGGACACGGTGTCCATATGCTTCCAGACTGACTCTGGGGTACAGGGCGTTGGCCAGTGGAGCTTCAGTGCGTTCCGGGCCGTTGATGAGATCGAGATCACAGGCGATGCCGGCATCGTGCGCTTCTCGACCTTCGGTGAGGGACCTGTGGTGGTGGAGACTGCCGATGGTATCGAGGTCGTTGAGTTCACCAATCCTCTATCCATCCAGCAGCCACTGATATCCACGGTGGTGGCCGAGCTGCTTGGCAGTGGGAGCTCACCTTCAACGGGACGCTCTGCTGCTAGAGCCAATGCATTGATGGATCGCGTTCTTGCGACGCATCGCAGGCGCACTGCGCCGAGCGCCCCCCAGATCCGGCCAACCAGGGGCTGACAAGCCGAGCGTACTCCGGAGCAGGCCAGTGGCAAACCGGCCGCGGGCGCTCCTGCGCGTCACCTACCTGGTTGCCGGTTTGGTCAGTCTTCCGTCCATAGGGCTGCTCCCGGCAGCGCCTCGTCTCGCCTCGGTGATGGTGGTGTCCAGATCGGGCC
This sequence comes from Stenotrophomonas sp. HMWF023, assembly GCF_003060985.1. NCBI lineage: Bacteria > Pseudomonadati > Pseudomonadota > Gammaproteobacteria > Lysobacterales > Lysobacteraceae > Stenotrophomonas > Stenotrophomonas sp. HMWF023. Next base: position 6,258 of record NZ_QAIJ01000262.1, on the reverse strand, counting down.
AAAGTGTCCGCGGAACCAACTCGCTGAAGTTCCTCCGGAACCAACATCGCCCCGCGGAACCGCCCTTGCCTCCGCAGAACCAACTCAAGTGCCAGCATCCGGCCCCAAGCCTGGTCGGTCAGCCCCGCTAACGTACTTTAAGCACTTAAGGTGCGTGACGACCGCCGATCTGGTGCATACCTTGGGGGTCCTTCCACAAGAGGCGACACCATGGAAATCGACACCAGCACCCCGCGACTCATCCGCCGTCAGGAGCTTGAGCACCGAACTGGCTTCCGGCGATCCACGATCTACGCAGCACTGAAGCCAGGCAACAAGCGCTTCGATCCCAGTTTTCCCAGACCGGTCAGGCTGAGCGCCGGCGCCGTTGCCTGGGTGGAGAGCGAGGTGGACGACTGGATCAGGACGCGTATGGCCGAGCGCCAAGCCCAGCGGACGTAGCCACGCCCGTCCGGCGTGAAAAGAACCGCGGCAGGAGATGGGCACTAAGTTTGCCCACTTCAATGCCGCCCAGACCTTTTCGCCGCAAGGGCCGAGGAGGGTATCGCTTTCCGGACTCTATATCTTCGGGGTTAACCCATTGGTTGGGTGTTCCCGAGGCGAGTCATGTTAGCCCGAGCCTGGACCCGAGCGGTAGATCGATGCAGCACATGCGCTGCACGGGAGATTGTATGTACAAGAAGAGCGAAAACCTCATCGCGCAGTGGAGTGACCTGCTGGTGGACAACCGGGATGAGATGCTCGTCGTGGATGCGTTTGTGGACTACCCCCGGGAGATCATCCGGGTGGATATGGCCATGCGTGCCCTGGTCAAGTCCAAGCACAAGCTGTTCACTTTGAAGGCCGGACCCGGTGGGGCCCGCCTGGTGGCTGATCCCATAGCCAAAGCGGTGCAGGAGTGTGCCAAGGTCGACTATCTAGGCATCCGGCAGTTCTACAGCAAGCACAAGCTTAGCCCGTACTTCGAGCTGCTGGCCTCGGAGTATGCAGGCTTCCGGGCCACCTCGATTACCGGTGCTCATGCTGATGTCGATCTGGCCAACGGATGGGTCGACAACATGCGTGAGAGAGCCAGCGCCAGTGCCTTTACCAGCTTGCTCAGTGCGCAGGAGCGGAGTGCCCGCAAAAACGCTCGCTCTCTTGTGGACTACATCAACGAGCTTTTTGAGCGTCACTCGCGAATCTGCGTGGTGCGTTCGGACTTCGCTTACAACGCCCACTACCGCAATAGTCTTGCTCCAGGCGAGATCGACCCGGTCCGTGTGAAGAAGGATCTGGCAGCGCTGCTTCGACTCCTGCGTAAGAAGTATCCCGCCCTTGTCGGATATGCGTGGAAGCTTGAGTACGGACAGCAGAAGTCATACCACATCCATTTCATGGCGTTCTTCAACGGTCATGAGGTCTGGCAGGATGTGGCCATCGGCAAAGCGCTCGGTGAGCTCTGGCGGGATGAAGTAACCGGCGGAGATGGCGGCTACTGGAACTGCAACGCGCAGAAGTCCTTCTACGAGCGTCGGAGGGGCGTGGGCATCGGGATGGTGGCGCATGATGAAGTAGAGAGGCGCAAGCGGCTGGAATACGCGGCTCTGTACCTGGCCAAGGCCGACTACTACGTCAAGCTCAATGAGCCATCGTTGGCGCGGATCTTCGGCAAAGCGAAGCTTGCCGTAGTTGGTGACACCAAGCTGGGGCGTCCGCGGCAATTGGCGGCTTTGCCTGGTCCTGCTCCGATGCCGATCCAACACATCTGGGCAGCCAACGGAGCAACCCAGCACTGCGGGGCCACGGACCAGGGCAAGCCGTGGTCCGTGGCCACGTTGGCGCCTCCGAGCGGCTAGACCGTCGGTCCCGTCGAAGGTTGGAAGTTCATTCCGGTGTGGAGCGCCACTTCGTCGTTCTTCGGCAGCTGGTGCGCACCACGCCTGATCAGGCGGCGGTGTTGGCTCTTGACCAGGTCGCGGACAACGACCTGGTAGTTCAGCGGGACCGCGGCATCTGTCATGCAACCCAGCGCGTTGATCATGGCTCCCCGGTGGTAGAGGTCGTGCGGCAGGATCATGGTGGGAATGGCAACTCGACTATGGGAGAACTCCATGACCAGAACGTTTATGGGATGGCCCCCATCAATCGGGCGGGCGATCAGCGTGAGCTCAAAGTCTTCGGAATTGGTTGCCCCGTCAGGCTGAGCGGTAAGGTGCGAGTGGCCCTCAAAATGCGGTTCAAGTGCTTCCATCGCTGTCACCGCAAGCTGGATGTAGGGCTGCCGGTGGACGAACTTCTTCAGTGTTGCGAGGTCAATGTTCATCAGGGCTCGGTCGCTGGATTAAGAAGGATGGGGAGCGCCGGCACGCTTGAGCGGGTCGTCGCGAGGCGAAGCATGGTGACTGCGCTCCCCGTTTGAGAGTGCAGGGCCTTAGAAACTGCCGCTGAAACTGGCGAACAACGTAGCGTCGCGAGCTCGCTTCTGCAGGGTCGTGGAGCTGATGCCGATGTTGCTCTGCAGGCCCCACAGGTTCAGGCGTGCGCCCAGGACTGCGGTGACATAGTCCCTGTCGAACTGCAGACCCGGGACCTTGTATGTGCCGGCCTCGGGCAGGGTCTGCAGCCAGGCGCCAGCCTGCTTGCTGTCTTCGAACTCATGGTCGTAGGTGACCTGCACATACGGCTTGACGCTGCCGCCGTCGAAACGTGCCTGCCAGCCGATGCGCCCCACCGTGGAGTCCATGTCCTGCTCTTCGTAGCCCAGTGCGGTGGCACTGGTGTTGCTCTCGGTGTAGCCGTCCAGCTTCACCTTCTGCCAGATTACCGCCGCCACTGGACCGTGGCGGAAGGCTCCCTCCGAGCCGAACTCGTAGCCAGCGTTCAGCGCTGCGGTCAGGTTGCTGCCTTCTGGGGAACCGGTGTGCTCACGGGTGGCCGGACCCAGGTGGACCTTGCGGGTTACGTCGTAGTCCAGCCAGCTGTAGCTGACCTGGCCGTTGACCCAGGCGCGCTCGCCATACCAGCCGGCGAACAGGCCAAGGCTGGTGTCGGATTGGGTGAAGTCACCTTGGCTGTTGCCGAAGTCTGCGTCCATGCGGCCGTAGCCGGCGAAACCACCGACCACCATGCCGTCACGTGCCCAGTCCACGCCGAACAGGCCGGCCGGGGCCATGCCGTCATACAGATCGGCATGCACATAGCGCTGCATGTCGCCACGCAGGTTGCCCCACCAGCTCAGACCGTCGACGGGGCGGCCATCGAGATGCCAGCTGACCTGGTCCGCACGTGAGCGGCCCACTGTCTGTGCCGAGTGGGTAAGCACCTGCTGCAGACGAGGGGCCTCCAGGATCGACAGAGCGTACTGGCCGAGCATCTCGTGGACAGCAGAGGAGGGGTGGACACCGTCTGCGAACATATAGCTGGTTGCGGCGTCAGGAGTCACGTACTGCGTCGGGTTGCAGGTCAGCGATGATCCGACAGGACATGCCTTGTCGACAACGTTGGTGAACCCGTATGTCCCTGGGCTTGCCACCACTTCCTGCAGGAGATGGAAGGTGTCCACAGGAATGACCTGGAGGCCAGCTGCCTTGATACCGCTATACAACGCATCGTTGTATGCCTGGGCCAGGGCGGTACCGGTGGCAATGCCGATGTCCCCCTGGCTGCGGAACATGGGGGTCAATCCGAAGTCGGGCAGGTTGGGTACTACAACGTATTCGGCGCCGGCGCCCTTCAGCGTCGCCACGATCCCGACCTGATCGGCCACGGCCGCTCCAATCACTGCCGGGGCTTGAGCTGGCGAGGTGATGGCAAAGACGTCGTTTGCGCCGCCCCAGACCGAGTACAGAGCGTTGGGATCTGCATGGCCGCCATTGGCTGCCAGGTAGGCGGCAGTCTGGGTCTTGAGCGATGGCACAAAGCCCAGCTCGTTGACCAGATCAATGCCCACGCGCGCGCCGCCAGCGGCGTAGTTGTCGCCGGTCTGGCCGTTACCGTTAGCGCCGGCATTGGTGCCGTAGTAGTTGGCGATCTGCTGCGACCAGACCCAGCCTGGGTTGGTGGTGAACTGGCCGGTGACGGGGCGAACGGACTCAGGCAGGAGAGGCCTGAAGTAGCCCGCGTCACTGAGGCTGTCTCCGATGAAGATCGTGCTGCTGTAGGGAGACTGCGCCAGAGCGGGGGCCGCCATCACGGCGAGAAGGGCGGTCAACAGGTAGCGCTTGCGATGCACACTCGACGGCATTGAAAACTCCTAGGGTGAGGTGGGCGGCTTGTGCCGCCTCGCCTCACCCTAGGGTCTATCCCAGTGACGTCATATAGAAAAAAATCGATCTATGCGGCAAGGCCATGGAAGGGGTTCGGCCCTGCTGACGCGGACAATTCAAAGAAGCATCATCATGGGGCAGACCAAAGGACCACCCGCAGCGCTTGAGCTTTTCGGTAACAGGAAGCGGTAGAAGCTCAACCTGGGAAGCTGTTCGGAGGGACGCAGAGAGATGGATAATTCATCCAAGCTGGAATCCATTGCCGAAGGAAGTCCATTCGACAGTCACCGTTCTGCAGACCGCTCTCCTGTCCTGTCCTAGCGATTCTTCGAGGCCTTCTGCCGATTCTGGGCCTTGAGCTTGCTTTGAGGATCCATGCCAGTAGGCGCCTTTGCCTTGGGTGATCGCCTGGCCCGGGTGTTGAGGTCTGCAACGGCGACGCGTACGAACTCGGCGCGGATTTCTTCGTCGCCATTGGTCCAGCGGCTGAGCTGTTGCCTCGGATTCTGGCTTCTTCCATTGACGCTCTTGCCCGCCGAGCCTCTGCCATTGGATGCATTGTCATCAGGCTCAGCTTTCTTCTTGGCTGTAGCCGAGACGCTGTTGAGCTCTTCCGAAATGGGGGCTCGGAAGGAGGCCATATGGGGAACAATCTCTTTCCAGATGTCCTGTTTCGTGGCACGGGAGTTGTCTCCCATCTCTCTCAAACGCTCTAGAACCATACTGCGCAGATAGGGTGAATACCGCGAGGAGTTCTTTCCACCTCGGGATGAACGTTCGTTATGTGTTTCGTGGGAATAGCACATGCCGATGTAATAGTTGCAGCGAGCTAGTGCAGCCCAGGATCTTTCTCTGTTCCCGTTGTCGAAGGCGAGCTTTGCTTCAAGCCACAGGATGATCGGGACTCGTATCAGGATGTGGACCTCAGGAAGTGCCCCGTGAAGCCGCATGTGATCGGCGATGCGATCCAGCCTGCTGGCAGTGTCGTTGCCTCCAATGATGTCTTCGCAGAGAAGGTTCCATTCATCGACGAATGAGCACAGCGGGTTGGCTCGCTTGGCTCGGATGTTGTAGGCGATCTCGATGTCTGCGCGAGCGCGCTGCAGGCATTCGTCCAGCCCCGGCGTTTCATCGTCGGAGCGGTATATCCCTTGTTCGAACATGATCTTCCTTGGTGGTGGGTCTGACAAAGTCTTGTTCGAAATGATCCAATTTGCCAAGTGAATCGGCTAAATCAGTTCTGCGTTGATTGCTGAAACGACGCCCTACGGTGTACCGATAGGCCCCGACTCTTGTTGGCTTCGCGTGTGCAATGCCTCGCAGGTGCTCATATCTGCTTCGACCGTAGAGGCGCAATCGTGATGGCAGAGATTTCCGTCCTTTCAAGCCTGGCGGCTGAGCGACTTGGCTGGAGGAAGATGGTCAAAAGCGACATTCCAGAACGGTGTTCGACCTGGGCCAATCGAAGTGATCCATCGAATGCCGGTGGTGGCAGCCGCTGCATTGTCCGGCAATAGTCAATTGCACTTTCACCGCCCTGTGTCAGCTGCAGTGGCGTGCTCGGCATGCAATGATCAAATCCACGGCATCCAGCATAAGGCCCGGACGAACCGGGCCTTATGCGTTCTTCCCGCAAAGAAAACTGCGGCGCATCCGGAGCTCCTCGCAGCCTTGATGGACCACGCTCCTGTATGGAGCGATCAACCGCCCGGCACGTGAGTTGAGCTTCCGATCGCGCAATAGACCGGAGTTGCTGCAGGCGTCGCGGCAGGATCACGAACGCCCAGCTCATACAGGCGCTGCTGATAGACAGGCCAGGTGATGTTCAGAGGAAGATCCCGGTAAGCGCTGGGGATCAGCCTGGGTATGCCCGTCGCCTTCAATCGAGCGTTCTCCTCCCAAGCGCCTTCTCCTCCCTTCCTCACCGCCATGTGGATTGCGATGCGATCAATGGTGGAGACATTGCTCTCCTTCATCGCGATCAGCATCAGATTGTCAGCCTGCTCCCGGG
>NZ_QAIJ01000261.1:8263-10202 GCF_003060985.1 Stenotrophomonas sp. HMWF023 | reverse complement strand
GCCGGTTTCCGCGGCGGTCAGCGCCAAGCGGATGGTTTCCAGGTCACGCAGTTCGCCGACCAGGATGATGTCCGGGTCCTCACGCAGCGCCGAGCGCAGCGCCTCGTTGAAGCCGTGCGTATCACGATGCACTTCGCGCTGGTTGATCAGGCACTTCTGCGAGGTGTGCACGAATTCGATCGGATCCTCGACAGTGAGGATGTGGCCGTATTCGTTCTTGTTGATGTAGTCGATCATCGCCGCCAGCGTGGTCGACTTGCCCGAACCGGTCGGGCCGGTCACCAGGATCAGGCCCTGCGGCTGCTGGATCACCTCGCGGAACAGCGGCGGGCAGGCCAGGTCTTCCAGGGTCAGCACTTCGGACGGAATGGTACGGAACACCGCACCGGCGCCACGGTTCTGGTTGAACGCATTGACACGGAAGCGCGCCAGCGACGGGATCTCGAAGGAGAAGTCGACTTCGAGGAATTCCTCGTAATCGCGGCGCTGCTTGTCGGACATGATGTCGTACACCAGCGCGTGGACCTGCTTGTGGTCCAGGGCTGGAATGTTGATCCGGCGAACATCGCCGTCCACGCGGATCATCGGCGGCAGGCCTGCGGACAGATGCAGGTCGGACGCTTTGTTTTTTACGGAAAACGCCAACAGCTCGGCGATATCCATGAGCGGCTACTCCCCAATAACGGCTTCGACTGGAAGGATCTTTCCCCGGGCGGCAGTATAGCCTCCTGATTGAACGGAACGCGTTACGTGGCCACTCCCCTGCCCCAGATCCTGAGCAACCTGCACAACGCCGCCGATGCCGCCGGGCGGCCACCGCCGCACCTGCTGGCGGTGTCCAAGACCCAGCCGGCCGAAGCTGTCGCGGCCCTTGCCGCGCAGGGCCAGACCGCCTTCGGCGAGAACTACGTGCAGGAGGCGCTGGCCAAGATGCAGGAGCTGCAGCGTCTGGGGCTGGAATGGCACCTGATCGGCCACCTGCAGTCGAACAAGGCCGAGCCGGTGGCCACGCACTTCGACTGGGTGCAGAGCGTGGACCGGCCCAAGCTGGTCACCGCCCTGGCCCGCTACCGCCCTGCTGAACGTGGCCCGCTGAACGTGCTCATCCAGGTCAACATCGATGACGAATCGAGCAAGCACGGTTGTGTGCCGGAGGACGTCGAGGCGCTGGCCGCGGCCATCCTCGCCGAACCCAACTTGCGGTTGCGCGGCCTGATGGCGATTCCTGCGCCGTGGCCCGAGGCCGAGCGCCGACGCGATGCGTTCGTGCGCATGCGCACACTTTTCGAGGTGCTGGCGGCCCGTCATCCGCAGGTGGACACCCTGTCGATGGGCATGAGCAGCGACTACGCTGAAGCCATTGCCGAAGGTGCCACCCTGGTGCGCATCGGCACCGCCCTGTTCGGCGCGCGTCCGCGCCCGGCCTGATTCCAAGGAGATTCCCATGGCAGCTGATTCCATCACCTTCATCGGCGGCGGCAACATGGCCCGCAGCCTGATCGCCGGCCTGATCCGGCAGGGCGTGCCGGCCACGCACATCCACGTGGCCGAACCGGTGGCCGGACTGCGGGAAGCACTCGCTGCCGATTTCGGCGTGCAGACCCATGACAACGCGGCCGACGCGGCAGCACAAGGCGATACGTGGCTGCTGGCGGTGAAGCCGCAGGTGCTGCGCGATGTCTGCCAGTCACTGCAGGTGCTGGCGCAGGCGAGCAAGCCCTTGGTGATCTCGATCGCCGCCGGCATCACCAGCCCGCAGCTGCAGCGCTGGTTGGGTGGCTCGCTGCCGGTGGTGCGCGCGATGCCCAACACCCCCGCCCTGCTCGGTTCCGGTGTCACCGGTCTGTATGCAACGCCGTCGGTGGATGCGCAGCAGCATGCGCAGGCCGAACGGGTTCTGGCCAGCGCGGGACGCACGGTGTGGATCGACGACGAAGCG
>NZ_QAIJ01000261.1:0-8211 GCF_003060985.1 Stenotrophomonas sp. HMWF023 | reverse complement strand
CCGCCGTATCCGGTAGTGGCCCGGCCTATGTGTTCCTGCTGGCCGAAGCGATGGAAGCGGCGGGTATCGCACAGGGCCTGCCTGCAGAGGCAGCGCGCACGCTGGTGGTGCAGACGCTGCTGGGCGCCTCGCGCATGCTGGATGAAGCCGGTGAAAGCCCCGCCGAACTGCGTCGCCGGGTGACCTCACCCAACGGCACCACGCAGGCGGCGATCGAGAGCTTCCAGGCCGGCGGGTTTGAAGCGTTGGTGGAAAAGGCACTGCGTGCAGCGCAGGTGCGCGGGCAGGAATTGTCAGCGGCCAATGATTGAAACAGGTGTGCCGACCAACGGTCGGCACCCATCGCCATCCACGCATGGCGTGGATCTACTGGCGGCTGACAGTAGATCCACGCCATGCGTGGATGCATTTACGGTCATGCATATCCGCCGAGTGCCGTCCACGCCATGCGTGGATCTACGTCCCCAGTTTCGTCATGACGAAATCGACGAAACACTGCAGACGCGGTCGTGGCCGACGGTCGGGCAGGTAGATCAGGTGCATCGGCCGTGGCTCGGGCAGATGGTCGCGCAGCAGAGGCTTCAATCGTCCTGCCGCGATTTCCCCAGCAAGCAGCGCGGTCGGCTGCAGCACCAGGCCCGCACCCGCCACGGCTGCTTCACGCAGCGCGTAACCGTCATTGCTGGTCAGCCGCGCTTCCCAGTCCACCTTTTCGCCGTTGGCCAACTGCCAACCGTGACCACCGCGCCAGGCCAAGTGGCTCAGGCAATCATGTCCTTCAAGATCGGCAGGCGTGCGCGGCGTGCCGCGGCGGCGCAGGTACGACGGTGATGCGCACAGGCTCATCGCGTACGGCGGCAGCGGCCGCGCGACCAGTTCCTGCGACGGCAGCGGACCGACGCGGATCGCTGCATCGAAGCCATCCTCGATCAGGTCGATGCGGCGATTGCTCAGGTCCAGCTCGATGTTCAGCAGCGGCTGTGCCCGCAGCAACTCGGCCAGCAGCGGTGCGAGTACACAACTACCCCAGGTGGTCGGCGCACTGACCCGCAACAGTCCGCGTGGCTGCACCTGCAGCCCGGCCACGTCCGCCTCGGCCTGCTGCACCTGTTCCAGTACCTGCCGACAGCCGGCCAGATAGGCATTGCCGGCCTCGGTCAGGCGTTGGCGCCGGGTGTTCCGCTGCAGCAGCGCGGTGCCCAGGTGCGCTTCAAGCTGCTGGATGTACTTGCCGACCATCACCGACGAGACCTGCAGCTGGCTGGCCGCAGCAGAAAAACTGCCGTGCTCGGCCACGGCGACGAAGGCCTGCATGCAGCGCAAGGTGTCCATTGCAAACCCATGGTTAGGAATATGCGAATCATACGCTCCTTACCAAACCATCCAGTGACGGCGCAGACTGCGTCCATCCCCTCTCGCAAGGAGCTGTCATGAAGATTCTTCTCGTCGGTGCCAGCGGCACCCTCGGCCAGGCCGTTGCCCGCCACCTGGGCCAGCAGCACGACATCCTCGCTGCCGGTCGCCGCAGCGGCAGCCTGCGCGTGGACCTCACCGACGACGCCAGCGTGCGCGAGCTGTTCGCGCAGACCGGTCCGGTCGATGCAGTGATTTCCACCACCGGCAAGCTGCATTTCGGCCCCCTGCAGCAGATGACACCCGAACAGTTCAACGTCGGCCTGCAGGACAAACTGCTCGGCCAGGTGCGTCTTGCGCTGGCGGCGCAGCACCACCTCAACGCGGGGGGCTCGATCACACTGACCAGTGGCATCGTCAGCGCGCAGCCGATCCGCGATGGTGCCAACGCCACCGCCGTCAACCATGCACTGGAAGGTTTCGTGCGTGCGGCGGCGCTGGAACTGCTGCCGCGCGGGCTGCGCATCAACGTGGTCAGCCCGAACGTGCTGGTGGAATCGATGGAGGCCTACGCTCCGTACTTCCCCGGCTTTGAAGCCGTCACCGCACAACGCGCGGCGCTGGCCTTCCAGCGCGCGGTGGAAGGCATCCAGAGCGGCGAAACGATCACCGTCTGGTAACGAGCGTGCCGACCAAGGTCGGCACCCGCCAGCACGGTCAGCCCCAGCGCATCGGGCCGTCGCCGCGCTCGCCGAGCACGTCGTCCGGGTTGGCCAGGCGGCAACGCTTCAGTGACAGGCAGCCGCAGCCGATGCAACCGGTCAGCTCGTCGCGCAGCAGCTGCAGCATGTGGATGCGCTCCTCCAGCTCCACCCGCCAGCGTGCAGACAGCTTGGCCCAGTCGGCCTTGGTCGGCGCCCGCCCCTGCGGCAGGCTCTCGAACGCACGCGCCACCGCTTCCAGCGGCATGCCCACGCGTTGCGCCACGCGGATCACCGCCAGCCGCCGCAGCACGTCGCGGGCGTAGCGGCGCTGGTTGCCCGACGTGCGCAGGCTGCTGATCAATCCCTTGCGCTCGTAGAAATGCAGCGCAGAGACCGCCACGCCACTGCGACGGGCGACATCGCCGACGCTCATGTCCTGTGCCAGCATCGATTGACCTCAACTTTGGTTGAGGTGGCATGCTGCTACCATCGCCGCCAGATGACAAGCGCGGCCCGTCCGCCACCCGCAGGAACCCGATGCCCTCCCCCGCTGCCACGGCCGATCCGGTCGATTCCTCCATCCTGTCCGCGCGCTATCGCGCCACCACCGTGGGCATGGTCGCCCTGGTCTCCCTGCATGCCTTCGAGGCGCTGGCGGTAGCCGCCGCGATGCCCACCGTGGCCGAGGCACTGGACGGCCTGCGCCTGTATGCGCTGGCCTTCGGTGGCACCTTGGCCACCAGCGTGATCGGCATGACCTTGGCCGGCCGCTGGGCCGACCGCCACGGGCCTGCACGGCCGCTGTGGTGGGGCTTGGCCTGCTTCGTGCTGGGCCTGCTGCTGGCCGGCTTCGCGATGCGCATGGGCATGCTGGTGGCCGGCCGTCTGCTGCAGGGCCTCGGCGCCGGTGCCATCTCGGTCTCGCTGTATGTGATGGTCGGTCGCACCTATCCCGAGCATCTACGGCCGAAGGTATTCGCCGCGTTCTCTGCCGGTTGGGTGGTGCCCTCGATGATCGGCCCGGCACTGAGCGGGGTGATCGTGCAGCATCTGGGCTGGCGCTGGGTGTTCCTGGCGGTACCGCTGCTGGCGATACCGGCCGGCCTGCTGCTGCGACCGGCGCTGGCGCGCATGCAGGCTACAGCGACCGGTATTGCCGATGATGGCCGCGCCAGCATCGTACGCTGGGCGACCGGCGCGTCCCTTGCTGCCCTGCTGCTTTACCTGGGTGGGCCGCAACAGGGCGTGCCGGCGCTGGTGTGCATCGGCGTGGCGATGCTGGCGCTGCTGTTCTGCGTGCACCGCCTGTTGCCGGCCGGCACCCTGCGCCTGCGCCGCGGACTGCCCAGCGTGATCGCATTGCGTGGCGTGGCCGCTGCCGCATTCTTCGCCTGCGAGGCCTACCTGCCCCTGCTGCTGCAGCGCGAGCGCGGGTTGTCGCCCAGCTGGGCCGGTGCCGTACTGAGCCTGGGCGCACTGGGCTGGTTCACCGGCTCGTGGCTGCAGGGTCACCAGCAGCGCGGCTGGTCGCGCCAGCAACTGCTGCGCGTGGGCACGCCGCTGATGACCGTGGGCATCGCCGCTACGCTGGCGGTGCTGTTCACTGCGGTACCGCTGCCGGTCGCACTGGTCGGCTGGACGCTGACCGGTTTCGGCATGGGCATGATCTACGCCAGCCTGTCGGTGCTGACGTTGTCACTGTCACCGCCGCACGAACAGGGCGCGAATACCTCGGCCCTGCAGTTGAGCGAAGCGCTGTCGGTGACCACCGCACTGGCGGTATCCGGCGCGCTGTTCGCGTTGTTCGTGGAAAGCGCCCCGCATACCGGTTACGTACTGTGCCTGGCCATCACCCTGGGCCTGGCCGCGTTCGCCGCCGTGATCGCCAGGCGGGTGTAGACGCGCCGCGGGTTCCGCCGGGGCACGCCCGGCGGAACCCGCGATCAGGGCCGCGCCACCGTGCCCACTTCATCGATGTCCTGGTGCAGGATGCGGCGCACTTCCAGCACCGCCTGCGGGGTTTCCTGCACGCTGTGGCCGGAAATGATCACCTTCTCCGACAGCGCGCCCGGCAGGTGCGAGCTCCAGTACGGCACCAGCCCATCGTCGGACTTCTCCACCGGCAGTTCCGGTTTGCGCTGGGCGATGATCGAGTGGTACTTCAGGCCCGGCGTGATCGGCAGCTGCGCAGCGGCTTTCACGAACGGGTCGCTGGCCTTGAGGTTGTCGATGCTGTTGGGGATCTTCGGCTTGGCCGTGCCATCCACCTGCTGCTCAGCCTGCGCCAGCGCCAGGAACACATCCTCGAACTTGCCGAGGATGGTCAGCGGCAGGCGAACGAGGCGGCCGATCAGGCGACCGACCTTGTTGCCGGCGATGTCCGTGCCCTGGTGCGGAGCGGCGATGAAGATCGCACGCTCCACGTTCGGTTCGGCCTTGAAGTGCAGCAGCGGACCCAGCTTGGACTGCACCCGCTTCAGGCGTTCACCCTTCAGGTCATAGTTGGCCAGCAGATCGTTCCACAGCACGTCGCCCGAGTCGCTGACCAGCAACCGCGCCAGCACGCCGCCCATGCTGTGGCCGATGTAGACCATGTCCTTGGAGGCACGCGTGCTGCCGTTCGGGTCGAAATGCTTCAGCGTGTCGTTGAACGCGTTGGCGATCTCATAGCGGTTCAGCGCAATCGGCGCATTGGTCGGGTAGTACACCTGCCACACCTGGAACTGCTGGCGCAGTTCGGGGTCACCCATGATCTCGTTGGCCAGGTTCACCCACGCTTCCGGGCTGCTGCCCAGGCCATGCAGCATGAAGATGATGCGGCGGTTCGGATCCCACGGCTGCATCAGGTAGATATGCGGCTCGCCGATGCCCTCGCTCATGCCGAACAGGGTACGCAGCGACTGCGTGGCGAACCCGCTCTGCGCCAGCCACAGGCCGTAGGCAGCAGTGAAGTTGCCCGCCAGCGGCACCTCTTCGCCATGCAGGGCGATGCGCTCGGTCGCCTCGGGCGAATAGCCATCCAGCAGCACCTGACGGGTGCGCATCACGTCCTCCAGCGTGTTGCCTTCAAAGCGCAGCAATGCCGTGACGTTGATCGAAGACATCTCGCTGTACTCGGGCACCGAATCGTCGTGCTGGTGGCGGCGTCCGCGACGGACGCCTTTCTCCTGCTCGTCCTTCGTGGCCTGCGCCTGTGCCGTTTCGGCCTTCGGCCCTTCCGCGGCGACCACCGGCACCACCAGCTTCGGCGGGTCCATCACCATCACCAGCTCGGCGCCGAAACCATCGCGGCGATAGGTGCTGCGCATGCCAACGAAGCTGACAGTGCCGGCCGGCACCAGCTGCTTGGGAATGCTCTTCAGCGACAGCCGCTGGAAATCGGACGCCAGCGTCCAGCTGCCTGCCGACACCGGCTTGGTGTAGTCCTCGCCGGCCAGCGCTGCGGCACGAGCGCGCGCGAACAACACCACGGCGGCCTTCTCGGCAGCGTAGTTGTAGTAATCGCGCACCTGCGTCTGCCGGTCCTCGAACGCACGATCGGAAGGCGAGCGTCCGCTGTAGAACAGATAGGCGTAGCCATAGCGCGCCGCCTCCAGCCACGCATCCAGCGCCGCATCACTCATCGGTGGTTCGTTGGCCGCCTGCTTCTTCGGCGTCAGTGCCAGAGCGGCCTTCACCCACAGCTCGGACAGCGTCGACAAGCGCTGCTCGACGTTGAGGTCATCGGTCATCAACAGCGTGCTGCGGCAGACCAGGAATTCCTTCTCGCACTGCGATTCGTCCAGCCCGGCCGCACTCAGCGTCTCGCGCGAGGCGGGGCTGAGCTTGCCGGTGTTGAGCACGTCGGCCCGCTTGTTGACCAGGTAATCGCTGGACGCCACCTGCTTGACGGTGACCATCGCGCAGCCGCTGCCACCCAGCAGCAGGAAGGCAGCCAACAGCGTCGGCAACACGCGCTGCCAGCGGAACAGAATCATCGGGGTCATTGCTGCGGGTCCTGCTCGGTGCCGGGGATGCCCTGGCGGATCACGGTGGAGAAATCATCGTCGGGGGCCATCTTCAGCGCGCGCTCGGTGATGCGGCCCTTGGCATGCAGTTCGGCGTACGGCACGCCAGGCGTGAGCGCCCCCACCTCCTGCGCGTACTCGGCCAGGTAGCCCGAGGCCAGCAACCGGTAGTCCAGCGGCAGGCGCGGGGCGATATGCCGCGCCAGATCGAAGACGATCGTGGTGCAGTTGCTGGTCAGCGTGTTGTAGAAACCGGGCGTGGCGTCGAGCTGGCGAGCCTGGTCGATGTAGGCAGCGAACAGGGTCTTCAGCTGGTTGCGGTCCATGCCGTGCAGGCGGTACAGGTAGACATCCTCGCCGCGCGCGTTGGTGCGGGTGCGGATGATGTCGGTTTCTTCGGAGGCGACCAGCGTCATCTCGAACTTGCGGAAGAAGCCGCCCAGCGCCGAGAACGATTCACCGTGCTCCTTGCGGATTTCCAGCGAGAAGACCAGGTGGCGCCCGTCCTCGAATCCAAACGAGACCAGGGTGTGGGCGATTGCCGGGCCCATCCAGTACGACAGCACCAGGTCGGCCGAACGCAGCTGGTCGAGGTCGTAGCTGCGGCGCACCCAGCGCGCGTCGTAGTCGGTCTCGGTGCGCCAGGTGAAATCGCGCACGTTGTCCAGCACCACGTGGCGACCATCGAAGGATTCCACGTGCAGGCGCTGTGCTACATCATCGGCCCAGTCGCGGTCCTGGCGCGGGGTCAGCAGCAGCCACCACAGCCCCGCAAGCGCCAGAGCGCCGGCAAAGGCCGCCCACAGCCTGCGCGTGCCACGGCCGCGCGCCACCTGCCAGGCGGCCCAGGCAGCGGCCAGCAACCACAGCGATGCCGCGGCGACGCCCAGCCAGCCCGGCCCGGGCATCTGGTAGGTCAACAGACCGGCCACCCACAGCGCCAGCAGCACCATCACACATCCTGTCATCCATCGTCCTGCGGCTTTCACTGGCGTCCTGTCGAGGTCCCGGGGCGGCATAGTTAGCCACAAGCCGCCTCACGGCGACATCTACAACCGGTTCAGGCTGGCGCGGCCGGGGGCATACTGGCACCCACCAAGGGCGCGCAGGGAGCAGAGATGGGCATCACCACCGTGGCCGGCGTAGCCGTGCAGGCGCAGCACCGGGCCAGCTGTCATTGCGGCACGGTCGAGCTGCTGCTGGACCTGCCCGAGGGCATCGTCGACCCGCGCCGCTGCGACTGTTCGATGTGCCGGCGCCGCGGCGCCATCGCCGCCAGCGTTGCACGGGACGGGCTGCAGATCGTGCGCGGACAGGCTCATCTGCGCCTGTACCAGTTCAACACCCACGTGGCCGAGCACTACTTCTGCGGAATCTGTGGCATCTACACGCACCACCGCCGCCGCTCGAACCCGGACCAGTACGGCTACAACGTGGCCTGCCTGGAAGGCATCGACCCGTTCGCGCTGGGAACGATTCCGGTCAATGACGGAGTGAACCACCCCGCCGACCGTACCGGTTAGTGCCGGCTGCGCCGGGGCGGCGGCGCGATCTTCTGCCACGGCGCCATGCTGGCCCGGCCGACGCGCAACGGGCGCTTCAACGGCGCTCGACGCGCGGGCGTGTCCGCTGCAGACGGCAGCGTCTCAGCGGGCAGCACAGGGCGCGGGGGCCAGAGTCGGTCGAGCAACCACATGGCAGGTCTCCGTTGGGGGCGGGGACGAGCTACCGTACCGATGCCCAGGCCAAGAGCGGGTGATGGCGCTGCGGCATACCGATGACAACCGACGGCCCTGCCCTCAATGCACCGGCCGCGCCCTGCCCAGCCGCCGTACCAGCACGAAGAACAGCGGCACCAGCACCACCGCCAGCACCGTTCCCGAGAGCATGCCGCCGATCACGCTCATGCCGATTTCACGGCGGCTGACCGCGCCGGCGCCGGTGGCCAATGCCAGCGGAATGACGCCTGCCACGAAGGCCAGCGAGGTCATCACGATCGGCCGCAGGCGCAGGCGCGCGCCCTGCAGTGCCGCCTCCACCGCCGAACTGCCGGCGCGGTAGCGCGCTTCGGCGAACTCCACGATCAGGATCGCGTTCTTTGCCGATAGTCCAATGGTGGTCAGCAATCCCACCTGGAAGTAGATGTC
>NZ_QAIJ01000260.1:17433-22032 GCF_003060985.1 Stenotrophomonas sp. HMWF023 | reverse complement strand
ATGGTCACCATGACGTTGCGCTCCTTCTCCGTCACGGCCTTGGGAGCCACGGCGGGAATCAGGAGCATCATGAAGGCCGCCAGATGCAGGGCGATTACAAACGCGATACCGACGATGCGAGGCCAGCTCAGCCCCGAGTCATCGGGTTGTTCGTACCGGTGAACGACTAGTTGTTCCGTCATGCGCCAAGAGCTCAATAGTGGGGCCGGAATCCCGGGGGCGGGATCCCTGATCAGCGGTGCATGACACCGCAGGAACCTCCAAGCTTATACCAATCCTGAGCGCTTGCGCATCAACTGGGCAGGCGTTCAGGCGTTATTCCTACTTACTTCAGGTTGATGATTTTCTTGGCATCAGCCTGGTTCTTCACGCCCTTCGCCAGCGCCTGCTGGGCGGCCTGCTTGGCCTCCGGGACACGACCTTCACTGTGCAAAACGCGTGCCAGATTCAGGTAGGTCTCACCGTCCTTGGAGAGCGGGGCGGCCTTCTGCCACGCGTCGATCGCCTGCGGCACCTGGTCGGAGTAGTAGTAGGACTGGGCCAGTGCCAGGTAGACCTGGTAATCCGGCTTCAGGATGCCCTTCTGCAACCCTTCGTTGATGACCGCGATGACGTCCTTTTCCTTGTTCTCGGTGTTGGCATAGATCGAGTACAGCTGCTTGTACTCGCGCTCTTCGGTGAGCTGACCGCTGCTGCGCAGCTTGTCCATCACCGTGGCGGCCTTCGGCATCTGGTCGGCCTGCATGTACATGTTGGCCAGGTTCAGCTGCGCTTTCTTGTCATTCGGGTTCTTGGCCGCCAGTGCTTCGGCGGCCTGCACGGCTTCACCGGTCTGGCCGGCTTCGGACAGCGCGGCCATAAGCAGCTGGTTCCAGTTGTCCTTCGGCTCGGCTGCGCCGGCGATGGCCTGCTTGAGCACCGGGATCGCTTCCTGGTAGCGCTCCAGCTGGTAAAGCGCCTGGCCCTTGATGATCAGCTCTTCCGGCTTGGTCGACTTGCTCTCGGCGAAGTACTTGTCCAGGGTCGCCAGGCCTTCAGCGGTCTTGTCTTCCTGGATCTGCAGCTGGCCCAGCATCAGCATCGACTGGAAGTGGCCGTTGTTGTCCAGGCCGTTGAACTGCAGCACCTGCTTCAGGTAGGCGATGGCGGCTGCGGTGTCGTCGGTCTGGTAGGCCGCCTGGGAGGCGAGCTGCGCGGCCAGCGACTTGTCGTACTCGTTGGCGCCCTCGGCGGCCAGGATCTCGTCGGCCAGCGTACGGGTCTCCGGGAACTTTTCCTTGTTGTAGCTGTCAATCATCTTCTGCAGCTTGCTGCCCAGCTTGGCCGACGACTTGGCTGCCGGTTCCTGGCGGGTCGCGTTCGGGAACAGCACTTCGGCCTTCGCCTGCTTGCCGCCACGGTTGCCACGCTCGGACGAACGCGAGGACTGCGCGAACGCGTCAGTGACCACGGCGCCGGTCAGGGCAGTGGCGATGAGGACGGAAAGCACAGCTTTGTGGTTACGGAAAATCATCGTTCACCTCGATCGAACCGCCGGTAGCGGCAAAGTCGGACTGTCAGAAAAATCTGAGCCGCCAAACGTATCAGAAACAGATGGCGTGAGAAATCGTTTTATGTGCTGCAATACAGCATGAATCTGCGCACTCAGCCACACTTTGGCCGGCGTCCAGCCGCCTGGGCCTGCTGGTAGACGGGGCCGAGCGCCGGCACATCGCGTTGCAACTCCCTGATCCGATTGGCTGGATCAGGATGGGTGGACAACCATTGCGGGCTGCGACCGCCACTGGCGGCCATCATGTTCTGCCATAGATCGACGGCCTGGGCGGGGTTGAATCCGGCCTCGGCCATCAACCGCTGACCGATCACGTCAGCCTCGCTCTCCTGGGTGCGTGAGCCGGGCAACAGGAACGCGGTCTGTGCCCCCATCCCGCCCAGCTGGTTGACCGTGCTGGCCGCGCCTTCGCCGCCATACGCTCCGGCCAGCGCCCCCAGCACCGCCAATCCGGTCTGCGCGCCCATCTGACGGGTGATGCGCTCTTCATGGTGGCGGGCGATCACATGACCGATCTCGTGGCCGATCACTGCGGCCAGCTGATCCTGGTTCTTGGCGACGCTGAAGATGCCGGTGTTGACCCCGACCTTGCCGCCGGGCAGGGCGAAGGCGTTCGGTTCCTTGTCGACGAACACAGCCGTCTCCCACCGTACGCCACGGTACTGAGGCGGCAACTGTGCGACGAGCGCGTTGACCACGCATTGCACGTAGCCGTTCTGGCGGCCGTCGCTGCTGATCTTCTCTTTCTGCTTGGTTTCAGCGAATGCCTGCGCACCCAGCTGGTCCAGCTGTGCCTGCGACACACCGCCCACCATCTGCCGGCGGCCGGTGGGCGAAGTGGTGGTCGCGCAGGCGCTGACCAGAGTGGTGATGACGATGGCCAACAGCAGTTGTTTCATGGACCCACCCCCGTGTTCAGAAGCCCAGTGTGTAACGGGTCTGCTTAATCTTTCGTCAAGCGGACAACGCCTTACGTTGCCCCGAAAAACACCAGGGCTGCAAGCGCCACGGCATTGTTCAGTGCATGTGCGGCGATCGCCGCCCACAAGCTGCCCGTGCGGCGGTACAGCCAGCAGAACGCAGCGCCCATGCCGCCATAGACCAGCCACAGCTGTGCGATCTCGGCCGGGCCATTGGCGCTGGTACCGGGAATTTCATGGATGAGCGCGAACGCCAGGCTGCTCAGGATCATCCCCAGCCACGGCCGTCCGGCCTGCCACAGACGCCCGAACAGGACCCGGCGGAATAGGAGTTCTTCGTAGGCGGGTGCAAGCACCACGGCAAACAACGTCAGGAACAGCGGAAAACGGGCAACCGCGTTCTGCATCAGTTCGAGGTTTGTCGGCACCGGCTCGATGCCCATCTGCTTGGCCACGAAGGCGATACCGTTGCTGCCGATCACGATCGCGCTGGCAACCAGCAGGGTCCATCCCCAAGTGGAGGGGCGACGGAGTGCTTCCCGCGAACGCTGGCGTTCGACAGCGTGGGCCGGTCGGCGCCAGAAATACACCAGCAGCGCTGCGCCGCCGGTAGCGACCAGTGCCATCAGGATCTGCCCGAGCGCACCGGGTTGGCCGAGCTGCTGGGCGACCGCTGCGGTATCGGGCGTGCCGCCGCCGGATTTGGCGCTGGCATAGCCCACCACGATGCCGCGGTAGAGCCCCCAGATCAGACCACTCACCAGGCTCAACCCGAACAGGGTGACGGCGGCGATACCCAGATCGATGAAGAAACCCGCCAACGGCGAGGAGGCGCGGGTGACAGTGGTTGCCGGCGGGACCGGCGGCGGAGCGGAAACCGGGGCGGAAGCGGACATCGATTACCTGCGATCAAGGGACAAAAGCCGGCGCACCTCCCCGCGCGCCGGCCACGATCCGATTGTGTCAGATATCCAGGTTGGCGACCTTCAACGCGTTGTCTTCGATGAAGTCACGACGCGGTTCGACCACATCCCCCATCAGGGTGCTGAAGATCTGGTCAGCAGCCACCGCATCTTCGATACGCACCTGCAGTAGGCGACGGGTATCGGGATTCACGGTGGTATCCCACAGCTGTTCCGGATTCATTTCACCCAGACCCTTGAATCGCTGGATCTGACGGCCGCGCTTGGCTTCGTCCAGCAGCCAGTTGCGGGCCTGCGCGAACGACTCGACTTCGATCGACTTGGCACCGCGGCTGATGACCGCACCCTCGCGGACCAGTCCGTGCAGCAGCTGCGCTGCCTGGTGGATTCCGCGCAGCTCGCCGCCTTCAAGTGCGGACAGCGGCAGCACCTGGATATGCTGTTCACCCATGTGGCTGCGCGTGACCAGCACCGCAGCCGGACGCTGCTCGTTGGGTTCCTGCAGTTCCAGGGTGAAACGGGCGCTGCCGAGGTTGCCCCGGTTGAGGTGCTTGGCCAGCGCGTCCAGGCCTTCGCCAGGACCTGCAGTGCGCAGGCTTTCCAGCTCCAACGGCATGAAGTCGACCAGCGCTTCGAGCAGGTTGCGATCGTAGCGGTGGGTATTGCGGTTGATCGTGTCCTGCGCGGCAGCGTAGGCGAGCAACAGCTTTTCCAGCGCCACGCCATCGATCGGCGGCTCGCCGGCGGCCGGCACCAGCCCAGCGCTTTCCACCGCGCTGCTGGCCAGATAGCTGTCCAGTGCCGGATCGTCCTTCAGGTACAGCTCCTGCTTGCCCTGCTTGATCTTGTACAGCGGCGGCAGGCCGATATAGACATAACCGCGCTCGATCAGCTCCGGCATCTGACGGTAGAAGAACGTCAGCAGCAGGGTGCGGATGTGCGCGCCGTCGACGTCGGCGTCGGTCATGATGATGATCTTGTGGTAACGCAGCTTGTCCGGGTTGTACTCGTCGCGACCGATACCGGTGCCCAGCGCGGTGATCAGCGTACCCACCTGGTCGGACGCCAGCATGCGGTCGAAGCGGGCACGTTCCACGTTGAGGATCTTGCCGCGCAGCGGCAGCACCGCCTGGTTCTTGCGGTTGCGGCCCTGCTTGGCCGAACCACCTGCCGAGTCACCCTCGACGATGAACAGTTCGGACAG
>NZ_QAIJ01000260.1:1588-17423 GCF_003060985.1 Stenotrophomonas sp. HMWF023 | reverse complement strand
CGCGCCTTGCGCGCCGCTTCGCGGGCACGGGCAGCGTCGACGATCTTGCCGGCGATGGCCTTGGCTTCGTTCGGATTTTCCTGCAGGAACTCTTCCAGGCGCTGGCCGAACGCACTTTCCACGGCCGGGCGCACATCCGAGCTGACCAGCTTTTCCTTGGTCTGACTAGAGAAGCTCGGGTCCGGCACCTTGACCGACAGCACCGCGATCATGCCTTCGCGCATGTCATCGCCGGTCAGGTTGATCTTGGCCTGTTTGGCGATGCCGTTCTGCTCGATGTAGTTGTTGAGCACGCGGGTCAACGCGCCACGGAAGCCAGCCAGGTGGGTACCGCCGTCCTTCTGCGGAATGTTGTTGGTGAAGCAGTACATCGTCTCCTGGTAGGAGTCGGTCCACTGCAACGCCACTTCCACGGTGATGCCGTTGGATTCGCCGCTTACCGAGATCACGTTCGGGTGCAACGGCGTCTTCAGCTGCGCCAGATGCTCCACGAAGCTGCGGATGCCGCCCTCGTAATGGAAGTCGTCGCGGCGGCCATCACCACGCTCGTCCACCAGCACGATCTTGACGCCGGAATTGAGGAAGGACAGTTCGCGCAGGCGACGGGCCAGGATGTCGTAGTGGAATTCCACGTTGTCGTGGAAAGCCTTTACCGAAGGCCAGAAGCGCAGGGTCGTACCGCGCTTGGTGCTGGGTCCGACCTGCTTGAGCGGATGCAGTGCTGCGCCGTCGGCGTACTCCTGCTGGTAGTGGAAGCCGCCCTGGTAGATATCCAGGACCAGCTTCTGCGACAGCGCGTTGACCACGCTGACGCCCACGCCGTGCAGGCCGCCGGAAACCTTGTAGCTGTTGTCGTCGAACTTGCCGCCTGCGTGCAGGACCGTCATGACGACTTCGGCTGCAGACACGTCGCGATCGAGCTTTTTGCTCATCTGCTCGTGCTTGCCCGTCGGAATGCCGCGACCGTTGTCGGACACTCCAACCGAACCGTCGGCATGGATCGTCACCGACACGTGATCGGCATGGCCTGCGAGGGCTTCGTCGATCGAGTTGTCGACGACCTCGAACACCATGTGATGCAGGCCGGTGCCGTCATGGACATCGCCGATGTACATGCCTGGGCGCTTGCGGACAGCCTCCAGGCCTTCCAGGGCCGTAATGCTGTTGGCGTCGTAGTTGCCGTTGTTTGCCGGGGTGTTCTGTTCGTCGGTCATTGCGCTTGCCGTAGGCTCCGCAGGTCGGACACCGCTTTGAGCGATGTGCCGAGAATGAAGGGATAGCAGCCTGAATTATACCAGCCGGGGCTGAGCGGCCTTGCCGTGCCCACTATGGCACAGCCACGATCTGTGCATGTTCCACGTGGAACCGGGTGATGTTGCTCAGACTCTCCAGTGCCGCAGGCGTTTCTGTTGCGGTGATGAAGATCTGCGCCGGTGCCGCCAACAGGCGGTGCAGTACCCGGGCCTGGTGGGTTCGATCCAGCTCCGAAGCAAGATCGTCCAGCGCGATGACGGGCCACTCGCCGCGCTGCTCAGCGTAATCCTCCGCCTGAGCCAGCAGACAGGCGAGGGCGGTGAGCTTGGCCTGGCCGCGCGAGAGCGCATCGCGACCTGGAATGCTGTGAAACGCCACGCTCCAGTCCGCCCGGTGCGGGCCCAGCGAGGTGTAACCCGCCTGACGGTCGCGATCGCGCGCCAGCAACAGTGCATCGGCCAGTGGAACTTCGCTTCGACGCCAGCCGGGGCTCAGGTTCATGCCCACAATTCCCAGCTGAGGAGCCAATGCCTCGGCCAATGCGATCGTCCGGGACTGCAGCCGCTCCAGGTAGTGCTGCCGACGACTGGTCAGCGGCTCTCCCGCCTCAGCCAGCTCGTGATCCCAGGTATCGAGCATCCGCGACGGCCCGCCTTGCTTGAGCAGGGCATTGCGCTGCTTCAGCGCCCGCGAATAGCGCCGCCACAGGGAAAGGAAGTCTGGTTCCACGTGGAACAGGCCCCAATCAAGGAAACGCCGGCGCGGTTCACCACCACCACTCACCAAGGCATGGCTGCCTGGTTCAAAGGTGACCACCGCCAGGGCGGCGCACAGGTTTCCGAGCTGGGCGACGTCTTCGCCGTCCAGACGGCCCTTCCACTCCTGCCCACTGTGCCGCAGCCCTGCTTTTCGCCTCTGCGCAGGCAGATCACCGCGTTGCTCGTCCCATTCCACGAAGACTTCCAGGGCTTCATGGCCCTGACGCACCAGGCCATCGCGTACCCGCCCGCGGAAACTCCGCCCATAGGCCATCAGATGCAACGCTTCAAGGACGCTGGTCTTGCCAGCGCCGTTGTCACCGGTCAGCAGATTCACCCCTGGCTGGGGCGACAGCTCCACTGCATCGAAACGACGCAACTGGTGGAGGGCAAGACGACGAATCTGCATGGGATGCGACAGACCATCCGCACGTGGCGGTAGAGGGGCGGGGAATCACCCAGCTTACTGCATTGGTCAAGCCAGCCGTCATGGCTGGACGCGGCCCGGCATCAGCGAGCCCTGTCGACGTTGGAGAACATGTGTTCCACGTGGCGGGGGCTTGAGTGCCGGCGACAGGCGACCGGACAGCGGCCGAAATCGTTCAAATCCAGCAGCTGGCCAAGGCTCAAGGAGCTCAGATTTCAACGATCCGAAGACCGCTACTCGCACACCAGGCCTGACGGTACGCCGCGGTGGCGGTCAACACTCCGAAAATTCTTTGAAATCTGGCGGCAGCGGCCGCACCAGGTTCCACAGATTTCAAGAAATTCAAAGCCTCCGTTCCACGCCATCCACAGGGGGCCTGTATGACTTATACACAAGGTGTGGGCGAACTGTGGATAAAAAAGGCACTTTTACCTCGCTTCAAAACTATCCACAGGTTCCCCCCCAGGCTTGATGGCCTATATACAGGGGGTTTCAGCCCTATAAAGTTGTTTTAAATCAAAAACATAGCCTACTTCTACATGAAATCTGGCCCTACCATCACCACCAAGCTTTTGATTTATACCCAGATTTAGAAGCTAGGGACGCCCCGAATTTCCGCGAATGAGGCCTGTGGACAGAGAAGTCAGCACGCAGGCGAAGTCGCTCGATCCAAGACCGCGCTCTACTTGCATTCGAGCCGTCTCAGCATTCCTGCAAGGCTGGAACTCCTCGGCTAGCTTCCGACAGCCACGATCCCATGCAAGAGCGAGGACGTCTGCAACGTCTCGTCAGCCGCAAGCCCGAAGGTGCAAGAAGCATTCGGCACCGATGCTCCACGTGGAACAAAAAAAAGACGCCCGGGGATTCCCGGGCGTCCATGTGTTCCACGTGGAACGGCGCAGCTGTCAGAGACGCAACGGCATCACCACATGACGTGACTTCTCGCTGCTCGATTCACGCACCAGCGCCGAGGAGTTGGAGTCACGAAGCTGGATGATCACTTCTTCGTCGCGCAGCGCGGAGAGGGCATCCAGCAGATAGTTCACGTTGAAGCCGATGGCCAGGTCGCTGACCGTGGTGTCGGCTTCGATTTCTTCCTGGGCCTCTTCCTGCTCCGGGTTGTGCGCGCTGATCTTCAGGTTGCCCGGCGAGACTTCCACGCGGATGCCACGGTACTTCTCGTTGGACAGGATCGCGGCGCGCTGCAGCGAGGCACGCAGTGCTTCACGGTTGACCTTCACTTCGCGGTCGGCGCCGATCGGAATCACCGCCTCGTAATCCGGGAAGCGACCATCGATCAGCTTCGAGGTGAAGGTGACATCGTCGCGCTTCACACGAACGTGGCTGCGGCCGACTTCCAGCTCGATCTCGCGATCGCCGCTTTCCAGCAGGCGCTGCAGTTCGGTCACGCCCTTGCGCGGCACGATGATCTGGCGCTTGGAACCGCTGGGCTTGGCCAGATCGGTTTCGCACAGGGCCAGGCGATGACCATCGGTAGCGACGGTGCGCAGGGCATCGCCGCGCAGGTCGAACAACAGGCCGTTGAGGTAATAGCGCACATCCTGCTGGGCCATCGCGAACGCAGTGCGCTCGATCAGCTCCTTCAGGGTGGCTTCGCCGATCGCAACACGCTCGGTGGCTTCCACTTCGTCCACCGACGGGAAGTCGTTGGAGGGCAGGGTGGCCAGGGTGAAGCGGCTGCGTCCTGCCTGCACGGTGATCTTGTCACCGGTCTGGGAGACGGTGATCCGGCTGCCATCAGGCAGGGCGCGGATGATCTCGAACAGCTTGCGGGCGGGAATGGTGGTTTCGCCGTCCTGGGCATCTTCAACCGCGATCCGCGACACCATCTCCACTTCCAGGTCGGTACCGGTCAGCGACAGCTGGCCGTTCTGCACCTGCACCAGGAAATTGGCCAGAACCGGAAGGGTCTGGCGGCGTTCGACCACGTTGACGACCTGTGCCAACGGCTTGAGAAAGGCTTCGCGCTGCAGTGTGAAACGCATGTGGTTCCGTGCCCCTATGCTTTAAAAAAATGTGGAATAAATCAAAAGCTTGGTGGTGCTGGTAGAGCCAGAATCGCTGGAAAACACAGCTAAGTCTTTGTAAACAAAAGGGTTTCAGGCTTCGAAACCCTCTGCATTACCAGCCCCCAAGGGGTGGGGAAAGCTGTGGATAAATCTTCCGCGAAATCCAACGGCATTTTTATCCACACCCTGTCCCGCGCTTGCTACCGGATTCTGCACCGTTTTATGCGGTGACGCCTCATCGGCGTACGTGCATCATTCGCTCAGCTTCCGGATCAGCTTGTCCCAGTCCTCGCGGAGCTTGCCGTCGGCTTCCATCAGGGTGCGGATCTGCCGGCAGGCATGCAGCACCGTGGTGTGATCGCGACCGGCAAAGGCGTCGCCGATTTCGGGCAGGCTGTGTTCGGTCAGTTCCTTGGTCAGCGCCATGGCAACCTGGCGCGGACGGGCCAGAGACCGGGTCCGGCGCTTGGACAGCAGATCCTTGATCTGCAGCCCGTAGTAGTCGGCAACGGTTTTCTGGATGTTGGGAATGCTGATCGCCTGCTGCTGGGCGCGCAGCAGGTCGCGCAGGGTTTCCTGGGCGAATTCGGTGGTGATTGCACGGCCAGTGAAATTGGCGCGGGCGGTCAGGGTATTCAGCGCGCCCTCGAGGTCGCGCACATTGGAGCGCATCTTCTTGGCAATCAGGAACGCAACGTCATCGGGAATCTCGGCACCACGCTCGCGGGCCTTGGCCAGCACGATCGCAGCGCGGGTCTCGAAGTCCGGCGGCTCGATCGCGACCGACAGGCCCCAGGCAAGACGCGACTTCAGGCGCGCTTCCAGGCCTTCGACTTCACGCGGATAGCGGTCGCAGGTCAGGATGATCTGCTGCTTGCCATCGAACAACGCGTTGAAGGTGTGGAAGAACTCTTCCTGGGTGCGGTCCTTGCCTGCGAAGAACTGGATGTCATCGATCAACAGCGCGTCGACCTGCTGGAACTGGCGCTTGAACTGATCCATGGTCTTTTCCTGCAAGGCCCGGATCATGGCGCTGAAGAACTGCTCCGAACGCAGGTACAGCACCTTGGCGCCCGGATTGGCCTGACGCATCGCGTTGCCGGCGGCGAACATCAGGTGGGTCTTGCCCAGGCCGGTGCCCCCGTACAGCAGCAGCGGATTGTGCGCGCGGTCGCCCGGCTTCTGCGCCGCCTGGAATGCTGCGGCCAGACCCAGCTGGTTGCTGCGGCCTTCGACGAAGTTGGCGAAGGTGTAGTGGTTGTCCAGGTTGCCGGCGAACGGGACCTGCGGCTGCACCGGCGCCTGCGCCGAATGGCTGGAAACCGGCGCGATCTGCGCGTCCACGGGCCGCGGGCGCGAGCCGATTTCAAGAAAAACGTCGCCGAAACCGGCAAAGTGGGTGACCAGCTCGCGGATCCGCGGCAGGTACAGTTCGCGCACCTGATCGACAATGAAGGCATTCGGTGCATACAGCACCAGGCTGTCAGCGCGCAGATCGGCCTGCAGCGGCTTCAACCAGGTGTGAACATCCTCGGGCGGGAACTCCGCCTCGAGTCGCTCGAGACTACGTGACCAGGCATCCATCAGCAATAATTGTCCGGTGGCCGATGCATAGGCGCGAAAAGGCGCCCAAACACAGGCCTGAAAGGGGGGAAATGGATGGCTCAGCCTACCACCGAGCGCCCGCCTTCGGAATGCTTGTCCCCTACTTATTCACAAAAAGATCCACAGCTATTGCACAGCCCAGTGAATTGGCGTAGCAGACAGGGGTTGACGGGAGGGGGGATACCTCTCTAAAATTTCCGGTTCTTTCCGTCCCATTCATACGAGAGGCCCACATGGCCACCAAGCGCACCTTCCAGCCCAGCAACCTCAAGCGTAAGCGCGACCACGGCTTCCGTGCCCGTATGAAGACCGCTGACGGCCGCAAGATCCTGTCGCGTCGCCGCGCCAAGGGCCGCAAAGTCCTGAGCGCCTGATTGCCATGCCGCATCCAGCGGCAGACGCAATCCATTCGACAGTGAATACTGCAGACCCGCGCAAGCGATTCCCTCGCTCTGCGCGGGTTCGCACGCGTGCCGAATATTCAACGGTCTTCAACGGCGCCCGCCGTGTGTCCGATCCGCTGATGACCCTGCACTGGCTACCGGCTGACCGGCCGGCCAGGCTGGGTCTGGCGGTTTCCCGCAAGGTCGATCCTCACGCCGTTGGGCGTAACCGGATCAAGCGCGTCCTGCGCGACGCCTTGCGTCAGACACGAACCGACATACAGCCAGGCGACTTCGTCGTCGTGGCTCGTACTGCTGCGCGTCACGCCAGCAACGAAGATATCCGCCAGGCCTTCCTGCGCCTGTTGCGGCGCCTGCGCGCATTGCCCGCGCCGGGCGTGGACGGCACAATGCCGCCGCCTGATGGCATTGCCATTTCCTCCGTCACCGAGCCGGCACCGCGTCCCGGCCCCGCTGAGCCTGCCTGCTGATGAACCAGACCCGTGTTTTCCTGATCTTTGCCTGGCTGATGGTGGCCGTGCTGCTGTGGATGGAGTGGAGCCGTGAGAAGTCCGCCCCGACCCCGGCGCCGACGACCAGCTCGGCCCCGGCCGCCGCACAGAGCGTTCCGGGTGCAACCCCGGGCAGCATCCCCAGCGCGCAGGTTCCCGGTGCCCCGGGCCAGGCCGCTGTACAGGCCCAGGCCAGCGCCACCCCGTCCGCACAGCGCGTGACCATCACCACCGACGTGCTGCGCCTGGTGCTCGATGGTGGCCGCGTGCTCGATGCCGAACTGCTGCAGTTCCCGCAGAGCAAGGACGAAGGCAGCCCGCCGGTACGCCTGCTGACCGAAGATCCGGCACATCCGTACAGCGCGATCAGCGGCTGGGCGAGCGAAGACAAGAACACCCCGGTGCCGGGCGTCGACGGCTTCAAGCTGGTCGGTGATACCCGCGACTTCGTGCTGGCCAATGGCCAGAACGAACTGCAGGTCCCGTTCGTGTGGACCGCCGACAACGGCGTGACCATCAAGCGCACCCTGATCGTGGGCCGCAACGAGTATGCGATCCGTTTCAAGGACGAAGTCAGCAACGCTGGCGCCGCGCCGTGGAACGGCTACGTCTACCGCACCCTGGACCGCACCCCGACCATCCTGTCGCGGAGCATGACCAACCCGGACTCGTTCAGCTTCAACGGTGCCACCTGGTACGACAACGACAAGAAGTACCAGCGTCGTGCGTTCAAGGATTACCTGGACGATGGCGCGCTGAACCAGAACATCACCGGTGGCTGGCTGGCGATGCTGCAGCACCACTTCTTCACCGCCTGGATCCCGCAGAAGGACCAGACCGCACACTACGTGCTGTCGCAGGTGGCCGGTCGTGACCTGATCGAAGCGCGCGGCCCGGCCTTCACCGTGGCCCCGGGCCAGTCCACCAGCACCGAGGCCCGCCTGTGGGTCGGCCCGAAGCTGGTCAACCTGATCGCCAAGGAAGACGTGCCGGGTCTGGACCGTGTGGTCGACTACAGCCGCTTCTCGATGATGGCGGTGATCGGCCAGGGCCTGTTCTGGGTGCTCAACCAGGTGCACAAGCTGGTGGGCAACTGGGGCTGGGCCATCGTTGGCCTGGTGGTGCTGCTGAAGATCGTGCTGTACCCGCTGTCGGCGACGCAGTACAAGAGTGGCGCCAAGATGCGTCGCTTCCAGCCGCGCATCGCGCAGTTGAAGGAACGCTATGGCGATGACCGCCAGAAGTTCCAGACCGCGATGATGGAGCTGTACAAGAAGGAAAAGATCAATCCGATGGGCGGCTGTCTGCCGATCCTCATCCAGATGCCGATCTTCTTCGCCCTGTACTGGGTGCTGGTGGAATCGGTCGAACTGCGCCAGGCGCCCTGGTTCGGCTGGATCCAGGACCTGACCGCACGCGATCCGTACTTCATCCTGCCGGTGATCAACGTGGCGGTGATGTGGTTCACCCAGAAGCTGACGCCGGCACCGGGCATGGACCCGATGCAGCAGAAGATGATGCAGTTCATGCCGCTGGTGTTCGGCGTCATGATGGCCTTCATGCCGTCCGGCCTGGTCCTGTACTGGGTGGTCAACGGTGGCCTGGGCCTGCTGCAGCAGTGGTGGATGACCAAGCGTCACGGCAGCGATCCGGTGCCGGCCACGGCAGCGACCGCCCCGGCCAAGAAAAAGTAAGAGGTAGACGTCGACCTTGGTCGACTGCTCCCCAGGGTCGATCGACCCAGCAAAGGCCCGCCGCAAGGCGGGCTTTTCGCATGCGGCGTTAGAATCGCCGGCACACCATTCCCCATTGTTCGAGTCCGCCATGCCGCGTGCGCCGTCGTTCCGTCTGTTCCTGCCCAGCCTGCTGCTGACCCTGCTCGTGGCCGGCTGCGGCGACAAGGACGCGCAGGCACCGGCGGCGGTTACCCAGCCGAGCGCACAGGCTGCCGCTGCCGCCGACCCGGCCGCAGCACCGCTGCTGGGCGCATTGCAGAAGCAGCTCGACGGCTATCGCCGGATCATCGTGCTGCTGGCCGATGAGGAACAGCAGTCCGCGGCCGATCGCACCACCTCCACTCGCATCGGCCAGCAGCTGTTCCACGATGGCCTGGAACAGCGCAGCGCCATTGCCGCGCAGTTCGACACGCTGCTGCGTGGTACCAGCCCGCAGCGCTTCGCTACCCTGGGCACGGTGCTGGATTACATCGAGTCGGCACCGGAACTGTTCGATGCTGATCGCCTTGCGTTCCGCGAGGTGCTGCGTGACCTGCATGAGAGGGTTGGCACCGACTCGTCGTTGCCGGCGGTGAAGCTGCACCAGCGCATCGGCGAAGACCTCGAAGCGCTCGACGAGATCGAGCGCAACTACAACCAGGAACTGACCCGCATCTTCAGCCGATTCGAGCGTACCCGTGCCATCGAACTGAAGCGCGAGAAGTGGGACGACTACATCGCGCACCTGCACAAGGACTACAGCCGCGAAGGGATCCTGCGCGACTACGGCGTGATCGAGCCGTACCCGATGTCGATGAAGGACAGCGACCGCGAGATCTTCGGCCGCGACCTGCCGCCGAAGACGGTGGTGCTGACCTTCGACGATGGCCCGCACAAGGCATATACCGATGAAGTCGTGACCATCCTCAAGCGCTACGACGTACCGGGCGTGTTCTTCGAGGTCGGCCGCAACCTCGGCAAGGTCGAGACCGACGGCAAGGTCAGCCTCGGGCCGATGGCGAAGATCAGTCGCAACCTGATGGAAGAGGGCTACGCCGTCGGCAACCACAGCCTGACCCATGCGCAGCTGTCGCGCACCACCGGCGATGCGCTGCGCCAGCAGGTGCTGGACACCGACACCCTGCTGAAGGACGTCGACAGCAAGCGCGCGCCGCTGTTCCGCTTCCCGTATGGCGCGCGCAACGCCGAAGGCCTGCAGCTGCTGAACGAAGCGGGTCTGAAGTCGATCATGTGGAACATCGATTCGATGGACTGGGCCGACCCGGTGCCTGAGTCGATCGTGCAGCGCGTGCTCGACCAGGTGAACAAGGAACAGCGCGGCATCATCCTGTTCCACGATATCCACGACCGCGCGGTGAAGGCACTGCCGCAGATCCTGGATCGGCTGATCGCCGACGGCTACCAGTTCGCTGGCTGGAATGGCCGCGACTTCAGCGTCGCCCGCCCGCGCAAGGGTAGCGACCGCGATGCCACCGTCACCACCGGCTATGAAAAATCGTGGGCGATCGTGGTCGGCATCGACAACTATGCCAAGTGGCCGAAGCTGGAGTACGCCAGCCACGACGCGCAGGCGGTGGCCGATACGCTGACCGGGCAGTTCGGCTTCCCGTCCTCGCAGGTGATCGTGCTGAAGAACGAACAGGCCACCCGCAACAACATCCTGGCGGCCTTCCACGACCGGTTGTCCGATGACCGCACCGGCAGGAATGATCGCGTGTTCGTGTTCTTCGCCGGCCATGGCGCGACTCGCCAGCTCGCCTCTGGGCGCGACCTGGGCTACATCATTCCGGTCGATTCGGATCCGAAGGAATTCGCCACCGACGCCATCGCGATGACCGACATCCAGAACATCGCCGAGAGCATGCAGGCCAAGCATGTGATGTTCGTGATGGATGCCTGCTACAGCGGCCTTGGCCTGACCCGCGGCGGCCCGTCGTCGTCGTCGTTCCTGCGCGAGAATGCACGCCGCAGCGCGCGGCAGATGCTGACTGCCGGTGGTGCCGACCAGCAGGTGGCCGATGCCGGCCCGAACGGCCACTCGGTGTTTACCTGGGTGCTGCTGCAGGCGTTGGCCGGCAAGGGCGATCTCAATGGCGATGGCCTGATCACCGGTACTGAACTGGCCGCCTATGTGGCGCCGGCGGTATCGGCGGTCTCGCATCAGACGCCGGCGTTCGGCAGCCTGCCCGGCTCGCAGGGTGGCGAGTTCGTGTTCCAGGTGCCGGACAGCCAGGAATACCTCAACGCCGACACGCGCCAGCTGACTGCCGATGCGATCGCCCTGAACAACAAGGTCGACGCTGCCCAGGACGCCAAGAACAGTGAAGCGCCAGTGACCGTGGCTGACCTGCAGGGCGGCAAGGCCAAGCTGGTGGTGCCGACGGCCGGACCGGCCTCGGACCGCCAGCGCTCGCAGCAGGCCAACGACCGTGGCCTGCAGCTGTACCGCGAGAAGCGCTACGACGAAGCTGCCGTGCAGTTCGCCGAGGCGCTGAAGCTGCGCCCGGATTTCGCCCAGGCGGCCAACAACCTCGGCTTCGTCTACTACCGCCAGCAACGCTATGCCGAAGCGGCGCGTTGGCTGGAGAACACACTGAAGATCGATCCGTCTCGCGCGGTGGCCCATCTCAATCTGGGTGACGCGTACTTCCACGCGGGAGACAAGGCCAAGGCGAAGCAGGCCTACACCACCTACCTGGCGCTGCAGCCGCAGGGCAGTGGTGCGGCACAGGCGCGCGCGCAGCTTGAGAAGCTCTGAGTGATGAACGACGCAACCCGAACCGAGACCATCGTGGCCATTGCCAGCGCACCGGGTGCAGGTGGCGTCGGCCTGCTGCGCCTGTCGGGCCCACGCGCCGCAGCGATTGCCAACGCATTGGGTGCGCCTGCACTGCGGCCGCGCCACGCGCACTACGCGCGCCTGCGCGATGCCGAGGGCGAGGTGATCGACGACGGCATCGTGCTGTGGTTCCCGGCACCAAACAGCTTCACCGGCGAAGAAGTGGTGGAACTGCAGGGCCATGGCAGCCCGGTGTTGCTGCAGCAGCTGGTTGCACGCTGCATCGCGCTGGGCGCGCGCCAGGCGCGGCCGGGCGAGTTCAGCGAGCGCGCCTTCCTCAACGGCAAGCTCGACCTGGCGCAGGCCGAAGCCATCGCCGATCTGATCGCGGCCGGTGACAACCGCGCCGCACGTGCTGCACGCCGCTCGCTGGATGGTGTGTTCTCGCGTCGCATCGACACTGTGGTCGAACAGCTGGTGCTGCTGCGCATCCACGTGGAAGCAGCCATCGATTTCGCCGATGAGCCGCTGGATACGCTGGGCGGTGCACAGGTGCGGCGCGGGCTGGAGCAGGCCCGCAGCGACCTGGCCCTGCTGCGTCGGGATGCCGAACGCGGCCGTCGCCTGCGCGATGGCCTGCATGCCGTGCTGATCGGGCCACCGAATGCCGGCAAGAGTTCGCTGTTGAATGCGCTGGCCGGCAGCGAGCGTGCCATCGTCACCGACATCGCCGGCACCACCCGCGACACGCTGCGCGAGACCATCCGACTGGATGGACTGGAACTGACCCTGGTCGACACCGCCGGCCTGCGCGACGGTGGCGATGCCATCGAACGCGAAGGCATGCGCCGCGCCCGCGCCGAGATCGAGCGCACCGATCTGGCCTTGATCGTGCTGGATGCACGCGACCCGGCAGCGGGCGAAGCAGCCATCGGTGAGGCCGTGCTGGCGGTGCCGCACAAGGTGTACATCCACAACAAGTCGGATCTGCTGTTGGGAACGCAAGAGCAGGACGATCCGGATCGTGTGTTCGTTTCTGCTGCGACCGGCGCGGGACTGGACGACCTGCATGCACGCCTGCGTTCAATCGCCTCGGCCGGTGCGGGCGAGCAGGTGGACGGTGAGTTCTCCGCGCGTACGCGCCACGTGGATGCCATCGAGCGCGCGCAGGAACATGCGCAGCGGGCGGACGGAGAGTTGGTGCACGAGCACTTGGAGCTGGCAGCGGAAGAGCTGCGGCTGGCGCACGATGCGCTGGGTGAAATCACCGGGCAGATGAGTGCGGATGATCTGCTGGGAAGGATTTTCTCCAGTTTCTGCATCGGCAAGTAGTGCGCGGTGAACTGCGACATGCCTGGGTTTCATGCAGTACAGCGACTCCCTCTTGATACGATTCGACAATGGACCCGATAACCGACAGCGACGTCAGATCAGCGCTTCTTCGCAAGGTGATCGCCGAGCACGTGGCCAATCCCCATACGCTGGTCGTGGAGGAGATGGGGCTCGCTCGCGGCGCCTGCCGTGTTGATGTCTGTGTCATCAATGGACATCTGCACGGTTACGAGATCAAGAGCGACGTCGACACGCTGCGCAGGCTTCCTGTGCAGCAGCAGTTCTACTCAAACGTTCTCGACAAAGCGACGATTGTCGTGGGGCAGCGGCATCTTGACCACGCACTGGAGGTCTTGCCGGAGTGGTGGGGCGTACGAACGGTATCGCGCGGCGCGCGTAATGCGGTGCGAATGGAGCTTTTACGACCCGCCAGGCTCAATCCGTCAGTCAATGGGATGGACGTTGCCGCCCTTCTCTGGCGTGATGAGATCACGACACTGATCTGTGCAAGGAACCCGGACAAGGCAGCGCTGCGCGGCAACCGCACAGCGCTGTGCGAGCGGCTTGGAGAGGTATACAGCCTCGCCGAGATCCGCACGCTGGTCAGGGAACAGTTGAAGCGCCGGACAGATTGGCGAGGTCGCGAACAACCTTAGTCAGGTGGTGGTTGGTCGCCACCGTTGGCCAGGTTGAACTGCCGCCTGTGCTGGCGACGCTGTTGGCGCAATCTTCGATGTACTTGTCGCCAGCACTGTAAGTTCTCCCCATGAATACTACAGGTCGATCAGAGATCAGGTGCCTGCACAGGTCGCGATACTGGTCGCGGCCATTGCGCTTGACCTGGGTGCCGACGATGATCCGCCACTGGTCATCGATCGTGTATTTGATCTTTGCATTCGGGTCGAACAGACGTGGGTCCATCATCTCGGTCTGTGGTGACGCGCATCCGTAGTCACCGAACCATGGCTGACGCAGCGGGGTACTGGCAGCGAGCCGGGTATACCCACGCCATTCGCGACGATGAACATCTCCATGAGGACGATACCCTGCTGACGGGTTCAGGCTTGCGGGGAAGCTTCCGCCGGCCACGGTGAGCGATCTCCACCGGCTGATGTATGGCAGTACCGCGATCCATGCCTGCCAGATCGATGCCTGCAGGGTTGGAGAATCTGCGACATCTGCCGCACTGTCCAGAACGATGTCCACCTGTTCTGGTGTTACGCCCAGGAGATGCATCAAGCCGTCGATCTTTGCCGAAGGATTGCCTTCCAGGTCATCGGGAATCAAGCGCAGTGCGCACCCACGACTATCCTGCGCGATGATGCTGGCGACCGCCTGCTGATACGCCAGATGCCGCCCGAGACGGGTGGCTGGGATGGCTTGGCAGGCCGACGCCCGCGCGAGATCGAAGACGTGCGCGAGGTGATGGTCTCCATTGGCCATCGTGTCGTCGCCGGCAAGATGTGGTGAATCGAACAGGCAGCGGCGCTTCTTCCAGTTGGTGCTCAATCGCTTGCCGACATTCTTCAGATGGTCGTCGAGCGACTTGGCGGGTGCATCGTTCTCGAAGTCCCACTGCTCGACCGGGATCTCGAACAGGGGATACATCCAGTCCTTGATGGTCTCGCGTGTACGACCTACAGCGAGGTACTCACCTTGCCGCCATTTCAGGATGGGCACGTACATTGTTTTCTCCATGGTCTGATCCTCTGCCAACATCGGTGTTGGTCAGTCGAGGCTATGACCCATCCTTTCCGCGGTTCAATCGGAAAAATTGCAGAATCGAATCCGAATGGAGGTCAGCGCGATCATCGGCCGACCGCAGGCAGCCGAACACCGGCTCCCCCAACCTGTCACATTCCCGCCGCATACTGACGCCCATCACAAACCGCTTGGGGAAGTCGCAGTGAAGTCGTGGGGTCGTGTGTTGCTGTTGTCGCTGGCCGTGGCACCATCGGTGGCCATGAGTGCTGAATCCTCCCCTCCGGCCGCGCCCAAGGTGTCGGTCTACGGTCATCGCGGCGCAAGCGCGCTGCTGCCCGAGCACACCTTGGCGGCCTATGCGCAGGCCATCGCCGACGGTGCCGATTACATCGAACCGGACCTGGTGATGACCAAGGACGGGGTGATGGTGGCCCGCCACGAGAACGAGATCGGCGGCACCACCGACGTGGCCGAGCACAAGGAATTCGCCAAGCGGAAGACCCGCAAGGTCATCGACGGGCAGACGGTCGAAGGCTGGTTCACCGAAGACTTCACCCTGGCCGAGCTGAAGACCCTGTATGCCCGCGAGCGCCTGCCGGAGTTCCGCAGCACCGCCTATGACGGCCAGTTCCGCATCGCCAGCCTGGACGAGATCCTGGCGTTCCTGGTCCAGCAGGCCGGCCGTGCCAACCGTGGCATCGGCCTGGTGCCGGAGATCAAGCACCCGACCTACTTCCAGTCGATCGGCCTGCCGATGGAAGACAAGGTGCTGGCTGCGCTGCGTGGCAACGCCTATACCAACGTCGGCCCGGTCACCATCCAGTCGTTCGAGACCGCCAACCTGCGTTACCTGCGCGGCAAGATCCCGCGTGGCAGCAATATCCGCCTGCTGCAGCTGCTGTGGAAGGGCGATACCCAGCCGGCCGACATCACCAAGGCCGGTGGCGCGCTGACCTATGCGCAGATGATGACTCCGGCAGGACTGAAGGACATCGAGGCCTATGCCGATGGCATCGGCCCGGAGCTGCGCTCGATCATCCCGCTGGATGCCAACGGTGCGCTGGGCACGCCGACGTCCCTGGTGCGCGATGCGCACGCGGTGGGCCTGATGGTGATCCCGTATACGTTCCGCCCGGAGAACCATTTCCAGGCCCGCAACCTGCGCAAGGGCGCGGACAATGCGCGCAATGCGGAAGGGTCGATCGCCGAGATCCGCGCCTACCTGGCGACCGGCATCGATGCGTTCTTCACCGATGACCCGGCGCTGGGCCGGCAGGCGGTAGATGGAATGGGCGCGGCGGGAAACGCGACGGAC
>NZ_QAIJ01000260.1:0-1578 GCF_003060985.1 Stenotrophomonas sp. HMWF023 | reverse complement strand
GATGCGTTCTTCACCGATGACCCGGCGCTGGGCCGGCAGGCGGTAGATGGAATGGGCGCGGCGGGAAACGCGACGGACTGACCGGCGTCAATGCCGCCGGGCATGGCCCGGCGCTACCAGAGGCATCCAGAAGCGGTAGCGCCGGGCCATGCCCGGCGTATCCACCCGCTCAACCGCGCGGGTCTTCCGGCCGGCGGAACGGGACGACCACATAGTCCTGCCCTTCGCGCGGCTGCCACAGCACCGGCACGCGCTGTGGCGACGGTGGCTCGAGTTCGTCGTCGGCCAGCGCCTCGACCTCGTCTTCCTCGTCCTCCCAGCTGTAACGCGGGCGCGGCGGCAACGGGTCGGCATTGCGGAACAGCAGCGCGGCGATGATGCCGGCGAAGGCACCGCCCATGTGCGATTGCCAGGACACGCCGTCGGCGTGCGGCAGCACGGTCATCAGCATGCCGCCGTAGAACAGCATGCCGATCAGCCCGGTGGCGATGGCCGCGCGGTCGCGGCGCAGCAGGCCGAGGCTGGCCAGCAGGAACATCAGGCCGTGGGTGACGCCACTGGCGCCGAGATGGAAGCTGCCGGGATTGCCCAGCATCCACGCACCGATGCCCGAACCGACCCAGAGCAGGGGCAGGGCACGTAGCGTGGCCTTCGGATAGACGCTGCCGGCGAGGGTGCCGAGGATCAGGATCGCGGCACTGTTGGCGGCGATGTGTTCGATCGAAGCATGCAGCAGCGGTCCGCCGATCAGGCCGAGCAGGCCCTTGGCTTCAAGCGGTGCCACGGCCCAGGGTCGCCAGTCGAAATGATCCTGCAGGGCGAACACGGCCACCAGCACCAGCACGGCGGCCAGGCTGGCATTGAAGGCGCGCAGGATGCGCGTACGGTCGTTGCGGTCGGCCGGCGCGTCGCCGGCGGGCAGGGGCGCGTTCGTGTTCATACCCTCAGCAATGGCGGTGGCCGGCGCGAAACCAAGGCCACCGCTGCGGGAGAGTGGATGCGGCCGGCGGGACAATCCACCGGCCGCATCCTTCAATCCGCCTGGATCAGGCGCCGCCTTCCTTCGGCGGGTTCTTCAGGCTCAGCACCACCGTGGCGGCGATGATCACCGCGACCACGCCCAGCGAGATCGGGGTCGGGATCTTGAACAGGTCGATGATCATCATCTTGATGCCGATGAAGGCCAGCACCAGGGCCAGGCCGTACGGCAGCAGGTGGAAGCGGTCGGCCATGCCGGCCAGCAGGAAGAACATCGCACGCAGGCCGAGCACCGCGAACACGTTGGAGGTCAGCACGATGAACGGGTCGGTGGTGATCGCGAAGATCGCCGGGATGCTGTCCACTGCAAAGATCACGTCGGTCACTGCGATCAGGATCAGCACCGCGAACAGCGGGGTGAACCAGCGAACGCCGTCGCGCTTGACGCTCATCGCGTTGCCTTCGTAATCCGGCAGCAGGCGCAGATGCTTGCGCATCCAGCGCAGGGCCGGATTGGCTTCCAGGTCAGGCTCCTGGCCAGCGGCGAACCACATCTTCCAGCCGGTGAAGAGCAGGAAGGCGCCGAACACATAGAGCAGC
>NZ_QAIJ01000259.1:53260-53557 GCF_003060985.1 Stenotrophomonas sp. HMWF023 | reverse complement strand
GGTGCCGAGCATCCAGGCGCGCGGATCACGCACCACGTCGGTTTCGAAGTGCACGACCTGGCACTGGCCATGCACGCCGGCATCGGTGCGGCCGGCGCAGACCACCTGCAAGGGGGTATCGGCCACCGATGACAGGGCCTGTTCCAGGCTGGCCTGGACACTGGGTCCGCCCTCGCCCAGGTTCTGCCATCCCCTGAAATCGCTGCCGTCGTATTCGACGCCGAGCGCGTAACGCATGTGCTACCTCGATGTTGCGGGTGGGGCGGCGCTCAGGCCGGGTCGCGCTCGGACCAGACC
>NZ_QAIJ01000259.1:0-53250 GCF_003060985.1 Stenotrophomonas sp. HMWF023 | reverse complement strand
AACTGGAAACGGCTGCCGCCGGGAAAAGAGAACACGGTTCGCACGATCTGGCCACCGGCCGCGCGCACCGCCGCTTCCATCGGCGCCAGCTGGTCGGCATACAGCACCAGCAGTGGCGCGCCTTCGCTGGCACGCTGCGGTTGGCCGCGGAAGAAGCCTCCCTGCAGGCGGCCGTCATCGAAGGCGGTGTAGTCGCTGCCGTAATCGACAAACGACCAGCCGAACACGTCTTCGAAGAAGGCGCGGCTCGCAGCCGGGTCGCTCGAGGCGAATTCAACGTAGTCGAGACGGCGTTCGCGGGTCATGGCAGGCGGGCCAACAGTTCGCGGGCCTGCGCCTGGCAATGCAGATCGCCGCCTTCGGCCACCTCGTGCAGCAGGGTGCGCGCAGTCTGCGAGTCGCCCAGGTCCAGATAGGCGATGGCCAGTTCCAGCCGTTCCTGGCCGACACGCGGGGTCCAGTCATGGCCACTGCCTGCCGAAGACCCGACGGCGTCCTCGTCGGCAGCATGCTCGTCGTGCAGGTCGACCGGTGCAGCCGTCCCGTGCTCATGCGGTTCGGCCGGCAGATCGAACACACCGCGGAACTGCGGCTCCTGTTCGGCCTGCAGCGCGTAGTCGGGTACGGCTACCTCGGCCGGTTCGGTCGGCGCGACTGGGGCAGCGGCAGCGGCATCGTCCCAGCGCGGCAGGTCGTTCACCGCAGCAGGCAGTTCAGCCAGCTCGTCTTCATCAAGCTCACCCGCCCGCCACTCGGCCGGCGAGGCATCCTCACGGCTTTCCGCATCCGGCGCATCATGGCCGGCGGTGCTGGCCCAGGCCGGCATCGCCGGTTCCTGACGTCCGCCTTCGGCCGCGAAACCCACCCCGGCGTCCTGCTCGGCCAGGGTATCGAGCGCGGCACCTGCTGGCAGGGCTGCGGCCAGGCCGGCGGCATCGTGTTCCTCGCGCAGCGGTGGCAGCGGCGAGGGCTTGCGACGACGCAGCAACCAGGCGCCCAGGGCAACCAGCACCAGCAGCGGCAGGCCCAGCCAGTACCACGGCGTACCGGCGCCCGGCGCACCCGGCGCCTGTGCCAAGCGCTGCTGCGCGGCGGCCAGGTCATTGTCCTTCATCGCGATCAGTGACTGCTGCTGCTCCTTGAGCTTCTCCAGCTCCGCCACGCGCTGCTTCAGATCGCCGATCTCGGCATCGCGGGTGGCGATGTCCTCCTTGGCCTGGCGCAGTTGTTCGTTGCCCAGCATGTCACCCTCGCTGCCGGCACTGGTGCCGGTGGTTGTGCCCGCGTGCGCGGCGTCGGATGCCAGCGCCGGAGCGATTTCAAGTCGTGCCCCTGAGGCCGCAGCCGGGGAAGAAACGCTGCCATCGGCCTTGGCCACCGGCATCGGGGCGCCAGCCGGCTGCGGCACGGTACGTGCCTGCCGCCACTGCGCGGCATGTTCGCGAACCAGCGCGGCGGCCTCGGCCGCATCCACCGCGGCCAGTGCGCTATCGCCCGGCATGCGCAGCACCGCGCCCTGCTTGAGCAGGTTGACGTTGCCTCGGATGAAGGCTTCGGGGTTGGCGCGCAACAGCGCGATCATCGCCCGGTCGCGACTGATCTGATTGCCACGGGCCAGCGACCCGGCAATCTGCGAAAGGGTCTGCCCGCGCTGCACGGTCACGCTGCCGTCTGCGGCCAGTGCGGGCGCTGCTGGTGCTGGCGCAGGTGCCGCAGCGCGCGGACGCGGTGCCGCAGGTGCGGCTGCCGGCGTGGCTGGTGCCGGCTCGGCTGTGGTTGCAGCGGCGGCAGGCGCATCGCGGACGATGGTGTCCGACAGCACGCCGGCCGGCGCGACGATCTCCGGTTCGGCCACGGCCAGTGCACTGGCCGGTGCATCGACCAGCGCCGAGTACTCACGCACCAGCCGACCCTGGCCCCAATCGGCCTCGACCAGGAAGCTCAGCGACGGGGTTTCCACAGGCGTCTGCGAGGTCACCCGCACCACCGCCCTGCCCTGTGCGTTGCGGGTCAACTCGAACTGCAGTTCGCTGACCAAGCCAGCCGGACGCTGCAGGCCAACGCGCTCGAAGGTGACCGGCGAGGCGAGCGCGACGCGCAGGTTCTCAAGTTCGGACGGATCGGCCGAGATCACCGGGATCTCGGCCAGCAACGGCTGTCCCGGCTTGGACAGGACCCGGATGTCGCCCAGCCCCAGGGCCATGGCCGAACTGCTGACCAGGGCCAGCAGCGCGGCGGAAAGACAGGTGAGCGGACGCCGTGCGCCCTTGGCTCGTTTATTCATGGGCGACACTATAAAGCGTGCGGACCAAGGTCCGCACCCACCGGGGAGGCGGCCTGCGGTAGTGCCGGCCGCTGGCCGGCAGCACGGGCATGCGCCGACAAGGCAATGCCGGCCAGCGGCCGGCACTACCGGTCAGGCAACAGCGGCGATCAGCGCGTCTCGGCGGCGACCAGCTCGGCCAGCTGCACCGCGTTGAGGGCAGCCCCCTTGCGCACGTTGTCCGACACGATCCACAGGTTCAGGCCGCGCGGATGCGACAGGTCCTCGCGGATGCGTCCAACGTACACCGCGTCCGTGCCCGAGGCATGGGTGACCGGCGTCGGGTAGCCACCGGCTTCATGACGATCCACCACCTCGATGCCCGGCGACTGTTCCAGCAGCGCGCGCGCTTCGGCCACGGTCACCTTGTCACGGGTTTCGATCGCCACCGATTCGGAGTGGCCGTAGAACACCGGCACACGCACCGCGGTCGGGTTCACCAGGATGCTGTCGTCGCCCAGGATCTTGCGGGTCTCCCAGACCAGCTTCATCTCTTCCTTGGTGAAGCCGTTGTCCAGGAAGTCGTCGATGTGCGGGATCAGGTTGAAGGCGATCTGCACCGGGAAA
The DNA here is from genome assembly GCF_003060985.1 of Stenotrophomonas sp. HMWF023. Classification (NCBI taxonomy): domain Bacteria; kingdom Pseudomonadati; phylum Pseudomonadota; class Gammaproteobacteria; order Lysobacterales; family Lysobacteraceae; genus Stenotrophomonas; species Stenotrophomonas sp. HMWF023. Next base: position 50,360 of record NZ_QAIJ01000259.1, on the reverse strand, counting down.
CGCTGCGGATCGATTTCCTGGAAGCTCAACAGCTGGCCGGTCTGCTTGCCCAGTTCTTCCAGCGCCGAACGGCCGCCGCCGGACACCGACTGGTAGGTGGACACGTTGATGCGCTCGATGCCGTACTTGCGATGCAGCGGTGCCAGCGCGACCAGCATCTGCATGGTGGAGCAGTTCGGGTTGGCGATGATGCCGCGCGGACGGTTGCCGATCTGGTCCGGGTTGACCTCCGACACCACCAGCGGCACGTCATCGTCGTAACGGAAGGCCGAGGAGTTGTCGATCACCACCGCGCCAGCGGCGGCGAACTTCGGGGCGTATTCCTTGGACACGCTGCCACCGGCCGAGAACAGGGCGATGTCCACGCCACTCGGGTCGAAGGTGGCCAGGTCCTGGATCTTGACCTTGCTGCCGTTGAATTCGACTTCGCCGCCGGCCGAGCGCTCGGAAGCGAGCAGGCTGAGGGTGGCGACCGGGAAATCGCGCTCGGCCAGGATGGCCAGCATGGTCTCGCCGACCGCACCGGTGGCGCCGACGATGGCGACGTGGAAGCTGCGTTGTGCATTGCTCATGGGGGAACTCTCACGAAAACGGGAAGGGGGAAAACTCACGCACGACAGCTGGGTTCGGGGAGCCTCCTCGGATGGATGCGCGGAGGTTCCCTATCGTTTCCCGCTTTTTTTATCCGAGGATGCGCGCGCGGCAAGGGCCGCGTCGGCGTTGATCGCGCTCGGCATGCGCGCCGGGCTGCCGTCCAGGCCAAGCCCGGCCAGCAGATTGTCCACGGCCATCTGCACCATGGCCGTGCGCGTGGCCAGCGAGGCGCTGCCGATGTGCGGGGTCAGCACGATGTTGCGCAGGGCCAGCAGTTCCGGCCGCACGTTCGGCTCGCCTTCGTAGACATCCAGGCCAGCCGCGGCCAGGCGACCGTTGGCCAGTGCATCGGCCAGCGCAAGTTCGTCGACGATGCCGCCGCGGGCGATGTTCACCAGCGTGGCCGACGGCTTCATCTTCGCCAGCGCGGCAGCGTCGATGATGTGGTGCGATGACGGGGAGTACGGCAGTACGGTCAGCAGATGGTCGGACTGCGCCAGCAGCGTGTCCAGGTCCACGTAGGTCGCACCGAGTGCGGATTCGGTATCGGCCGGCAACCGCGAACGGTTGTGGTACAGCACCTTCATGCCGAAGCCGAGTGCACCGCGACGGGCGATGCCCTGGCCGATGCGGCCCATGCCGAGGATGCCCAGCGTGCTGCCATGGATGTCGGCACCGAGCATGGTCTGGAACGACCACTGCCCCCATTGCCCCTCGCGCAGCCAGCGCTCGGATTCGGTGATCCGGCGCGCGGTGGCCATCAGCAGGGCGAAGCCGAGATCGGCGGTGGTCTCGGTGAGGACGTCCGGGGTGTTGCTGGCGAGGATGCCGGCGGCGCTGAGCGCGTCGACATCCAGGTTGTTGTAGCCGACCCCGACATTCGCGATCACCTGCAGCTGCGCGGCATCAGCGACCTGGGCCGCGCCGATCCGCTCGTTGAGGGTGATGATCGCTCCGTCAACGTCAGCCAGCTGCGCGGCGATCTGCTGCGGTGACCAGACGGTGACGGTGTCGGTGGTGCGCAGCTGCACGCGATCGCGCAGCGGCGCGATGGCCGCGTCGATCAGCGGCTGGCTCACCCAGACCGTCGGCCGCGCATCAGCCATCAAGCTGGCCGGGAATGCGCGGAGTGATGGTGCCGACGTCGCCGCACTGCGCGCGGTGGCGCAGCGCCTGGTCCATCAGCACCAGTGCCATCATCGCCTCGGCGATGGGTGTAGCGCGGATGCCGACGCAGGGATCATGGCGGCCGGTGGTCACCACCTCCACCACATTGCCGGCCGTATCCAGCGACTCACCCGGCAGGCGCAGGCTGGAGGTCGGCTTGAGCACCATCGAGGCGACCACCGGCTGGCCGGTGGAGATGCCGCCGAGAATGCCGCCGGCATGGTTGCTGGCAAAACCCTGAGGAGTCAGCAGGTCACGGTGCTCGGTGCCCTTCTGCATGGCGCTGGCGAAACCGTCGCCGATCTCCACGCCCTTCACCGCGTTGATGCTCATCAGTGCGGCAGCCAGTTCCCCATCGAGCTTGCCGTAGATCGGCTCACCCCAGCCCGGTGGCACGTTGTCGGCGACCACGTCCACGCAGGCGCCGACCGAATCACCGGACTTGCGCAGCGCATCCATGTACGCCTCCAGCTCGGGCACCTGTGCGGCGTGCGGCCAGAAGAACGGGTTGTCCTCGACCACCGACCAGTCGAAACCGGCCGGGGTGATCTCGCCCAGCTGCGACAGGTAGCCGCGCACGGTGATGCCGAAGCGTTCGGCCAGCCATTTCTTGGCGACCACGCCAGCAGCCACGCGCATGGTGGTCTCGCGCGCCGAGGAGCGGCCACCGCCACGCGGGTCGCGGATGCCGTACTTGTGCCAGTAGCTGTAGTCGGCATGCCCCGGACGGAACTGCTGGCCGATGTTGCTGTAGTCCTTGCTGCGCTGGTCGGTGTTGCGGATCAGCAGCGCGATCGGGGTGCCGGTGGTCAGGCCCTCGTACACCCCGGACAGGATCTCGATTTCGTCGGCCTCGCGCCGCGCCGAGGTATGCCGGCTCTTGCCGGTGGCGCGACGCTGCAGGTCGTGGCTGAATTCGGCCGCGTCCAGCGCCAGCCCCGGCGGGCAGCCATCGATCACGCAGCCGATGGCCGGCCCGTGCGATTCGCCGAACGTGGTGACGGTGAACAGCTTGCCGAACGAATTGGAGCTCACGGGCGCTGTGCCGCCAATTCGGTGATGCGTGCGCTGTGGGCGATCAGCTCGCGGCACTCGACCGCGAAGATGCCCATCTGGCCGACCTTGAACTCGACCCAGGCGAAATCGACTTCCGGCAGCAGCTTGATCAGGTGCTGTTCGGATTCGCCCACTTCACAGATCAGCAGACCGTCCTCGCTCAGGTGCAGCGGCGCGTCGCGCAGGATCTTCAGCACCAGGTCCAGGCCGTCGTCGCCGGCACGCAGGCCCATGTCCGGCTCGTAGGAGTATTCCTGCGGCAGGGCATCGGTCTCGTCGTTGGTGACGTACGGCGGGTTGGTGACGATCAGGTCGTAGTGGCGGCCGGTCAGGCCGTTGAACAGGTCCGACTTCAGCAGGGTCACGTTGTGCGCCTGCAGGCGTTCCTTGTTCTCTTCGGCCAGCGACAGCGCCTCATCGCTGAGGTCCACGCCGTCCACTTCCCAGTTCGGGTAGTAGTGGCCCATGGCGATGGCGATGCAGCCCGAGCCGGTGCACAGGTCCAGCGCGCGGCTGACGTCGCGGCCGGCCAGCCACGGCTCGAAGCCGCACTCGATCAGTTCGGCGATCGGCGAACGCGGCACCAGGGCACGCGTGTCGCTCTTGAAGCTGAGGCCGGCGAACCAGGCTTCACCAGTCAGGTAGGCGGCCGGGATGCGCTCGTCGATGCGGCGCTGGAACAGCTCCAGCACCGCCAGCTTCTCTTCCCGCAGCAGGCGCGCCTGGCCGTAGGCCGGGCCGAGGTCGTGCGGCAGATGCAGGCCGTGCAGCACCAGCTGGGTGGCCTCGTCCAGGGCATTGTCGTAGCTGTGCCCGAAGGTCAGGCCCGCAGCGTTGAAACGGCTGGTGCCGTAGCGGATCAGATCGATGATCGTATGGAGTTCGGCGGCCGTTTCAGCGGTCATGGCGGTACTGCGGGCAAAGTGGCCCCCGATTATAGGGGTTGCCGCCTGCGCCGGCATCCGTTGCGGCAGAAACGATCCAGTCGCAGCCGGTATGATGGTGGCCACTTCCTGCGGCGGAATCCCATGTTCAATCGCAACGTCGGCATCATCCTGCTGATCGCTCTGGCAGCGGGCCTTGGCCTGCTCGCCGCCCAGCAGGTGTTCGCGCCGAAGCCGCCGGCCGGGCAGCCGGCCACCGAAGCGATCACCCTGTACCCGCAGCCGCGCGCCCTGCCCGACTACAACCTGACCCAGTCCGACGGCACGCGCCTGATTCCCGGCGAGCTGAAGGGCCACTGGACCCTGGTGTTCCTCGGCTTCACCTTCTGCCCGGACGTGTGCCCGACCACCCTGGCCGAGCTGGCCGGTGCGCAGAACCAGTGGGAAGCCCTGCCCGATGGCCTGCGCCCGCGCGTGTTGTTCGTCTCGGTCGACCCGGAGCGCGACACCGCGACCCGCTTGGGCGAGTACGCCCATGGCTTCCACAAGGACACCCTGGCGGCGACCGCCGACATCCCCTCGCTGGAGCGCTTTGCCACCTCGCTGGGCTTCGTGTTCCAGAAGGTGCCGGGCAAGCACTTCGACGAGAATCCCGAGGATTACACCCTCGAGCACTCCGCCAGCCTGGCCGTGCTCGATCCGCAGGGCCGGCTCGCCGGCCTGGTGCGGCCCCCGTTCAACGCGCCGGCGATCGCCCGCGACCTGCAGAAGCTGACCGAGAAATCCGCCCCATGAGTCTGACCACCGCCCTGACGTACGTCCTGCCCCACCGCCTGCTGTCCTCGATGGCGCGTTCGCTGGCGTACTCGGACAACCCGCGCGTATCGCGCTGGCTGATCGACACGGTCACCCGCAAGTTCAACGTCAACCTGGATGAAGCGGCCAACCCGGACCCGCGCAGCTACTCGACCTTCAACCAGTTCTTCACCCGCGCGCTGAAACCCGGCGCGCGCGTGGCGGATGCCGATCCGCGCAGCCTGGTGATGCCGGCCGACGGCCGCATCAGCCAGCTCGGAAAGATCGACGCCGGCCGCATCTTCCAGGCCAAGGGCCAGTCCTTCACCGCCGCCGAGCTGCTGGGCAGCGCCGAGGACGCCAAGCCGTTCAACGAGGGCCTGTATGCCACGGTGTACCTGTCGCCGCGCGACTATCACCGCGTGCACATGCCGTGGACCGGCACCCTGCGCGAAACCGTGCACGTACCCGGCCGCCTGTTCAGCGTCGGCCCGGCCGCGGTGAACAACGTGCCCGGCCTGTTCGCACGCAACGAACGCCTGGTCTGCCACTTCGACACCAGTTTCGGCCCGATGGTCAGCGTGATGGTCGGTGCGCTGCTGGTGTCGGGCGTGGAAACGGTGTGGAGCGGCGAAGAAATTCCGCATTACGGCGACCGCATCACCCGCAAGGATTACCGGGGCCGCGGCATCACGCTGCAGCGCTTCGAAGAGATGGCGCGCTTCAATTACGGCTCGACCGTGATCGTGCTGCTGCCACCGGGGGTGGCCGAATTCGCCCCGCATCTGGATGCCGAGCATCCTGTGCAGCTGGGCCAGGCATTGGCGAAGCTGCGCTGATCTTCTGGTAGTGCCGGCCGCTGGCCGGCATCTCCGTTGATCCAACGCATCGAGCGTTGCCGGCCAGCGGCCGGCACTACCGGATGCGGGCGTTACTGCAGGGTCGGCGCCGGGCCGACGTCCATCCCGTCGTAGTCTTCCACGCCCATCTGCGTGGCCAGCGCACTCAGCTCCTGGTTGCGCTTGTCCAGTGAGGTTTCGTCGTGGACTTCCACGCGCTCCACGTGCAGCACGTGGAATGCAGCGTCACCGTCTTCCGGCTCCTGCTCGAACATCTCCACCAGCACATAGCCCTGCGCTTGCAGGTGGGTGCCCAGTGCCTGCAGCGGTTCGGCAGTGGAGTGCACGAAGAAGTACCCCCACAGCAGCGGGGCATCCAGGTCCCAGTCGGTGTTCTCGCGGAGGTTGGTGAACAGGTTGCGGGTGTCTTCGATGTCCATGCGATATCCAGATTGCAGAAAAATTATTTGTCGCAGCCCTGCAGCTTCAGCACCTGGCCGTGGCGCAGGCTGTAGCCGGGGGCCTTGAGGCCATTGGCGCGGGCCAGCACCGGTACATCGCACTGGAACTTCGCGGCGATCCGGCCCAGGGTCTCACCCTTGCCGACCTTGTAGCTGCGCGCCGGTTTGGCACGGGGTGCCGGCGCCGGGCGCGGCGCAGCCACCGGCGCTGCAGGCGTGGTCGGCACGCTGCTGGCGGCATTGGGATCGACCACCGGCACCACCCCGCCCACGGCCACGCTGCCGGTGTAGCTGGCGGCGCTGGGGCGCACGATCGCCGCATTGAGGTCGGCGGTAATCAGGGTGCGGGCCAGGTCCGCACGCGGGCCGCTGACGCAGTTGCGCGTGTACAGGCCGGCAATGCGGTTGGTGGCGTTGATGAGGGTTCCGGCCGGAATCCAGCCGTCGGCCTCATAGCGCGGGTTGAGGTTGCGCAATGCGCGCATGTAGCCATCGCGAGTGCCATGGCTGCCCAGGCAGATGGTCAGCTCGTAGATCGTGGTCGAGCGGGCCAAGCGGATCGTGGCCGGCTGTGCGTTGATCTTCGGGAACTCCACGCCGTACTGCTGCGGGTGCAGGAAGATCCAGGACGCGGCGATCACCATCGGCACGTAGTCCTTGGTCTCGCCCGGGAACTGGTTGTAGACGCTGTCCACCCAGAAGCTCTGCCCCGGGTACTGCTTGTAGACGCGCGCCGCGCGGCCTTCGCCGCCGTTGTAGCCGGCCAACGACAGTTCGACATTGTTGTTGAGCTCACGCATGCGCTCGTTGAGGTAGGTCGCGCTGGCTTCGGCGGCGCTGCGCGCATCGAAGCGGGTATCGAAACCGGTACCGTCCGGGCCCAGGCCGAAGCGGCGGCCGGTGGCCGGCATGAACTGCATCAGTCCTGCGGCACCAGCGCGTGAGGACGCATGCACGCGGCCATTGGACTCCTTGGCCATGATGCCGAACAGCAACGCCTCGGGCAGGCCGCGCTTCTCCCATTCCGGCCACATCACCGCGCGCAGGTTCTGGTAGTTCTCGTAGGTGGTCATCAGCGCCGGGCGCATGTCGGTCAGCCAGCGGCGGATGCCGGCCTGCACGGCCGGGTTGTACTCGACCATGTTGTCGAAGGCATGGCGCTTGTCGTTGAGCAGCGCCGCCGCGCGGGTCGCCTCGGGCACGTCGGCAGCCAGCGGGCCGACATGGTCCGGGTCGGCTTCCAGGCGGTCGCCGGCTTCATCGGCCACGTCATCATCGGCGGCAGCATCGGCATCGTGCTTGAGCAGCCGCTTGTAGGTCGCCAGCATGTTGCTCATCTGGCAGCCCTTCTGCTTCACGCACTCGCTGATGACATCTTCCATGTCCTCCAGCGCGGCATCGGCCTCGTTGCGACCCTTCGGATCGGCGTTGGCGACCAGCAGCACGGCATCGCTGTAGCGCTTCTCGGCAGCCGTCATGCGCAGCTGCAGTGTATCCACCTTCACCTTGTCCCGGGCCGAAACCCGCTGTGCGTGGGCCTCCGGCGCCAGGGAAACCAGGCCAGCCAGGGCCAGCAGCGGCCAGGTGCGGGAAATCAGGACAGGAACGGGCATTGGTGGCACTGTGTATGAAACAGGCAGGCAGAGTAGCGGCGCGGCCAAGGTCGGGGCAAGCCGACCTTCGGCCCGTCACTGTCGGCGGTTAACATTGGCACATTCATCACAAGGGCTGGACCATGGATCCGATTCTGCTCGGCAAAGGCATCACTGACGATGTAGCTGTCACCCTGCTGCCGAAACTCGGCAACCGTCATGGGCTGGTGGCCGGCGCTACCGGCACCGGCAAGACCGTGACCCTGATGACCCTGGCCGAGGGTTTCTCGCGGATCGGGGTACCGGTGTTCCTGGCCGATGTGAAGGGCGATGTGTCTGGCCTGGCCGTGCCAGGTACCGGCGCTGAGAACCTGCTCAAGCGCGCGGCCGAGATCGGCGTGGGCGACTACGCCCCGGCGGCCAGCCCCACCGTGTTCTGGGATCTGTACGGCAAGCTCGGCCACCCGGTTCGCACCACCGTGAGCGAGATGGGCCCGACCCTGCTGGCACGCATCCTGGAATTGAACGACACCCAGGCCGGCGTGCTCGACATCGTGTTCAAGCTGGCCGATGACCGCGGCCTGCTGCTGCTGGACATGGACGACCTGCGCGCCCTGCTCGGCCTGGTGGCCGAGGAGCGCAAGGACATCTCCACCGAGTACGGCCTGGTCAGCGCGCAGTCGGTGGCGGCCATCCAGCGCTCCCTGCTGCGCCTGGCGCAGGACGGCGGCGAGCATTTCTTCGGCGAACCGGCGCTGGAACTGGCCGACATCATGCGGGTCAACCATGATGGCCGCGGTGTCATCGGCATCCTTGCCGCCGACCAGCTGGTGCTCAAGCCCAAGCTGTACTCCACCTTCCTGCTGTGGCTGCTGTCGGAGCTGTTCGAGCAGCTGCCGGAAGTGGGCGACCTCGACAAGCCGAAGCTGGTCTTCATTTTCGACGAAGCGCACCTCCTGTTCGACGATGCACCGCCTGCACTGGTACAGCGCATCGAACAAGTGGTGCGGCTGATCCGCTCCAAGGGCGTGGGCGTGTACTTCTGCTCGCAGTTCCCGGACGACGTACCGGCCAACATCCTCGGCCAGCTCGGCAACCGCGTGCAGCACGCGTTGCGCGCATTCACCCCGCGCGACCAGAAGGCAGTGAAGACCGCCGCCGAGACCTTCGTGCCGAACCCGAAACTGGATGTGGTGAAGGTGCTCAGCCAGCTCGGTACCGGCGAGGCGCTGGTGTCCACGCTGCAGGACAAGGGCGTGCCGATGCCGGTACAGCAGACGATGATCGCCCCGCCGCGCTGCCGCATGGGACCGGTCACCGAGACCGAACGTACGCAGGTGCGTGCCGGCAGCCCGGTCGGCACGCGCTACGACACCGCCATCAACCGCGAATCGGCCGCCGAACTGCTGGCCCAGCGCGCGCAGAAGGTGGTCGAGAAAACCGATGCGCCGGCCGCACGCAGCCGTGAGCAGGACGAGGCGCAGGAAGGTGGCTTCGGGCAGTCGATCAAGGACGCAATCTTTGGCACCAAGCGCCGCCAGGGCATGATCGAGACGATGGCCAAGCAGACAACGCGTACGGTCGGTACCAAGCTGGGCAACCAGATCGTGCGCGGCATCCTCGGTGGCATCTTCGGCGGCAAGCGCTGAGCATGCGCAACCGCGCCCTCATTGTTACAGCCGCAGGGATGTTGATGGCATTGCTGACGGTAGGTTGCAAGCCACCGCACGCACCTGCAGAAGGCAGCATTGCCGCTGCAACTTCGGACAATGCTCCCGCTGTGGGACACACCGGCCAGGAAGTGGTGGAGGCTGCCGAGGCAAGGCCAAGCGAAGCAGCGCCTGCTTACATGCCAGTCAGCACCACGGAACTGGCCGGCACATTCCTCGTTGGCGGCATCGAAACCCGTACTCTCGAACTCAAACCCAACGGCCGCTACGCACTGAAGGGCGGCGCGGTCTGGGACCTTGTCGAAAGCAAATGGTCCTTGGAGGCCGGCGGCACGAACCTGCGCCTGCACCATGATCACCAGCAAACGGAAGATCTGTTGTTTGGCGTGGAATCAGCCGATGTACTGGTCATGCTCAATGCCGATGGCAGCCCCACCCACATGCGCAGCACCCTGGATAGAGTCAAGAAGTGAGCCGTTGGCGTCCCCCCGCAGAAAAGAGCACCGCGCTGATCACCGCCGCCGGCCATGCACGCTTGAAAGCCGAGCTGGATGAGCTGTGGCGGGTGCGTCGACCCGAAGTGGTCAAGGCGCTGGCCGCGGCCGCCGCCGAAGGCGATCGCTCGGAGAATGCCGAATACACCTACCGCAAGAAGCAGCTGGGCGAGATCGATCGTCGCGTGCGCTACCTGACCAAGCGCCTGGAATCACTGCGCGTGGTCGACACCACGCCGACCGATCCACAAGCGGTGTTCTTCGGTGCCTGGGTGGAGCTGGAGAACGTGGACAGCGGGCAGACCAGCCGCTACCGCATCGTCGGGCCGGATGAGACCGATGCGGGGCTGGGCTGGATCAGCATCGATTCGCCCTTGGCGCGGGCCTTGTTGAAGAAGCGCCTGGATGATGAGTTTTCGGTGGAACTGCCCAGTGGTCATCACACCTTTGCGGTGATCGATGTCGAGTACGAGACTGCGGCCAAGGGCTGAGCCTCTGGCGGGCAGCCGCGCTCAGCCGGGCATGGGCTCGGCTCTACAGCAGCGGCGACGGGTAACGACGACCTTCGCGCAGCGGGCGGAAGTAATCGTCGTTCGCGTAGAAGGCTGGTGTCTGATCGGTGTGCCAGCCCGGAATGCCCGCCAATGGCAGCGGCCGCAGCTCCAGAGGGTCGAGCAGCACCCTGCCCTCGTCGATGGCCTGCGCGACCGCGCCGATGCAGCCGGCATCATCATCGCCCTGCAGCACGATGCATTTACCCACCAGCAGCCGGCCCGGCAGCAGCGCCTGTTCCATCAAGGCGTGACCAAACACAGCGGCAATGGTGATCCGCCCCGACTGCCAAGGGATGTGTTCGAAAAACGCGCGCCAATCGTGAGCATCCCAGGCGGCCAGCGAGGCCGGATCGTGCACGCGCACCACCACGCCCGTTTCATCGAACTGGGTCAGCGCGGCCTGCGCGCGGTTGCGCTGCCCTGCGGCCATGCTGTCGATGTGCCGGCATTGCTGCGTGTTGAGTGCGCGCTTGATCGGCAGGTAGCGTGCCCAGACCAGGGCATTGAACAGGTCGTGCCAGTTTTCGGCCCGGGTTGCGATGCGACCTTCGGCGATGCGCGTTTCATAGTGCAGGCCGTCGGCCAGCAACGCCGCATCCTGTTCGACAAAGCGCTTGCCCGGCAGCGCCAGGCGCGCGTCCAGGCCGGACACGCGCGGCCAGTTCGCTGCGGTCAGCAGATCAGCGAATTCGGCGATACCGGCAAACAGCGGATGATCGAACGCGGCCCCATCCACTGCCGCGCGCAGCGGTGCCACGAAGCGGCGGGGGCCGCCATCAGCAGCCTCCGCCGCGGTCACAGCACCTTGAGGTCGAATGCCGGGCGCGTGGTCGGCGGCAGCGCGTCGCCGTAGAGGTCGTGCTCGTCACTCTCGGTGATTTCCACGTCGACGAACTCACCCACGCGCAGCGGCACCTGATCGGCGTTCTGGATATGCACCAGGCCGTCGATCTCCGGCGCATCTGCCTTGGAACGGGCCACGGCGATATCGCCTTCGATGGCATCGACCAGGCATTGCTGCACCGTGCCGATCTTGGCTTCCAGACGCGAGGCCGAAATCTGCGCCTGCTTTTCCATGAAGCGCGCCAAGCGTTCCTGCTTCACTTCTTCCGGCACCGGGTCCGGCAGGTTGTTGGCCGTGGCGCCCTCGACGGGCGAGTAGGCGAACGCACCGACGCGGTCCAGCTGCGCTTCGTCCAGGAAGGACAGCAGCTCTTCGAACTCGGCCTCGGTCTCGCCCGGGAAACCGACGATGAAGGTCGAACGCACGGTGATGTCCGGCGCGATACGGCGCCAGTTCTGCACGCGCTCCAGGGTCTTTTCGACCGCGCCGGGGCGCTTCATCAGGCGCAGGATGCGCGGGCTGGCGTGCTGGAACGGGATGTCCAGGTACGGCAGGATCCGGTTCTCGGCCATCAGCGGTACCACGTCATCGACGTGCGGATACGGATAGACGTAGTGCATGCGCACCCACGCATCCAGTTCGGACAAGCCTTCGCACAGTGCCTTCAGTCGGGTCTGGTAGGCCTTGTCGCGCCACATCTTCTCGGCGTACTTCACGTCCACGCCGTAGGCAGAGGTGTCCTGCGAAACCACCAGCAGTTCGCGCACGCCGCCACGCACCAGGCGCTCGGCTTCGCGCAGCACGTCATCCACCGGGCGCGAGACCAGCTTGCCGCGCATCGACGGAATGATGCAGAAGCTGCAATGGTGATTGCAGCCTTCGGAAATCTTCAGGTAGGCGTAGTGACGCGGGGTCAGCTTGATGCCGTAGTCCGGCACCAGATCCACGAACGGGTCGTGCTTGGGCGGCAGCGCCGCGTGCACGGCTTCCATTACGCTCTGGTAATCCTGCGGCCCGGACACCGCCAGCACGTTCGGGTACGCCTCACGGATCTGCTCCGGGCGTTTGCCCAGGCAGCCGGTGACGATGACCTTGCCGTTCTGGTTCATCGCCTCGCCGATGGCATCCAGCGACTCGGTCACCGCCGAATCGATGAAGCCACAGGTGTTGACCACCACCACATCGGCCGAATCGTAGGACGGGACGATGTCGTAGCCTTCCGACCGCAGCTGGGTGAGGATGCGCTCGGAATCGACGAGGGCCTTCGGGCAGCCAAGGCTGACGAAGCCGACTTTGGGGTTCAGCTGGGACATGGAATCGCGGGACTCTGGGGGCCTGGGCCCCTGCCGGCATGGCAGGGGGACCTGGGGGCCGGGGCCTGAAAGGGCGCCAGTATACCGGGGTTGGGCGGCGGCCTCTGAATCGCGTGAGCCGCCCGATCCCGCACAGCCGCTGACATCGCGCTAACCCGCCCAGCGCCGGCAATGCAGGCCTGCCCCGCAACGAGCCCCCCGATGTCCGAATGGATCACCCTGGATACGCATTACGGTCCGCGCCTGGCAGGCACTGCCCGAGGGCAAACCCCGCGGCGCGCTGCCCGATTGTTCGAGGGTGGGGATAGATCAGAAGCGCTGGGCGGCCGGCTGACCGTTGCTCGGGCGCGGGTGGCTGACACCGCCGCCAAGATTGAGCGGATCAACGATGCCATGCTGGCCGATGACGCGGTTGACGCTCCGGCAGCACTCAAGCGCCGGGCAAGAGAGCTGGAAACGCCGCTGGCCGAGCAAGAGGCAGAGGCCGAGGCGTTGGAGCGGGAGTTGGTCATTATGGCGAGCTCGCCAACCCGACGGTCGCCAAGGTCTGGGCTGACCTTCAGGCCGGGGTGAACGCTCTGGACTATGGCGCTCGCACCAAAGCCGTCAGCTGGTTTCAGACACTTTCGAGCGTTTAGATCCGGATATGACTGCAGGGATGAAACGAGAGAGGCAGCCTGCCAATCTGTCTTGTTCATCTCGCCGGTCTTCAGTCGACCAAGTGCCAAGATGTGGCCGCTCTGCACCGTTAATCCTGCCCATCCATGAAGGACCTCGGAGAGTGTCACTGTCGACGCGACCAATTCTTTGGACGCGCCAACAAGAAAACGCCCGGCCAGCAGTGCTGCTGACCGGGCCCAGCCTCAGTTGGCCAGCAGGATCAGCTGGAACTTGGCATTCACCCCCCACGATCCGCCACCGCCTCCCGACGCGCCCAGGCTAAGGCTGAAGCTGCCGCCACCAAAGGACGAGCCGCCCGAGAAATCGATGCCCATGCCGCCGCCGAACTCCTGACGGACGCTTCCCTTCCAACCTTCGCTGAAGTTGTAGGTGACACCGACGCTTGCGGGGGAAATATCGACCACAGTGTTCTTGAATTCGACTTTGGCGGAGCCGGAGAGGTTGCCGTTGCTGTCGAAGGTGCCGCTCAGGCGAGCTTCCTCGGGGCCCACGCCGTAGCCGATCGTTCCGGAAACGCGCTCGTTCTCGTATTTCAGACGCAGGAAGGAGTCGTCCGCACCAACTTTCACGAACGCGTTGCCCGTCTTTGCTTCACCGCCGACCGCAGTGCCGTTGATGTTGCCGGAGAAGCTGGCACCTACCGGGCGGCCTTTTTCATTGATGACGCTGCCGCTGACCTGCCAGCCACTCTCGTCCATCGGTTGATCGATGGTGCCACCGCCTGCGCGCTGCATCACGTTGTCGTCCATGTGTTCGTTCTTGCTCATTGAATTGCTCCTGGTTGTTGCCTGTGCGGCGGTAATCGGTGCCACGGCCTATCCGGGGCACCAAAACTGCAGAGGGCCGCACATGGCGGCCCTCAAGTAAGAGTTGAATCCTGGTTGTGGTTGCTGCTGATCGCGATCCACCTGGATCAAGGCTTGGCAGGCGCGGAGGTGGTTTTCGACGTCGGTGCCGTTTCGAACTGCAGCTCCGACAACCTCAGGACGCAGCTCGGCTCGCGCATCACGTTTGACGGCGCCGGCGGCAGCTTCGGACAGCCGCCTGTTTCCACGCCGCCCTCGGGCAACGCGCGGACAACAAAAAAAGCCCCCGGCTTGCGCCGGAGGCTTGTATGTCATCCTGGCTGAAAGCTTAGGCTCCGGGTGTGCACCGGTCAATGCGAAAACCACCATCTGCACCGCCTTGGGAAACCACCGCCATTTCCCCGTAGCCGCCCGATGCGGCACAGCCGCTGACATCGCGCTAACCCTCACAACGTCGACAATGCCGTTCTGTTCCCTGCAACGAGGTACCCCCCGATGTCCGAATGGATCACCCTGGATACGCATTCCGGTCCGGTCCGTGCCTGGCAGGTCCTGCCCGAAGGCCCTCCGCGTGGCAGCCTGGTGGTGGTGCAGGAAATCTTCGGCGCCAACCCGCACATCCGCAGCGTGGCCGAACGTTTCGCGGCCGAGGGCTACGCGGTGCTGGCACCGTCATTCTTCGACCTGGTGGACGGCCCCGAGGCCGATCCGGATGCCCTGCCCTATACCCCCGAAGGCGTGAAGGATGGCCTGGAACGGGTCACCGCCCTGGGCATGGAAAAGGCGCTGGAAGTGGTCCGCGCCGCAGCCACCCGGCTGGCCCCGCATGGCAAGGTCGGCACGGTCGGCTACTGCTGGGGAGGCAGCGTCGCGCTTCTGTCCGCGCTGCGCCTGGGCCTGCCCTCGGTGAGCTACTACGGCGCGCGCAACGTGCAATTCCTGGATGAAACGCCGAAGGCCCCGGTGATGTTCCACTTCGGCGCTCAGGACAAGAGCATCCCGCCGCCGGCGATCCAGGCCCACCGCGAGAAGCTGCCGCAGATGGCGACCTACGTCTATCCGGCCGATCATGCCTTCAACCGCGAGGTCGGACATGCGTATGATCCAGACAGCGCCGCCCTGGCGCTGCAACGCACCCTGGACTTCTTCTCGGAGCATCTTGGATGAGCGATTTCGAACTCGATTCACGCCTGGCCACCGATAGCGTGCTGGTGGCCGAAGGCCCGTTGTCGCAAGTGCGACTGATGAACGACGAACGATTCCCCTGGCTGGTCCTGGTGCCGCGCCTGGCCGGGGTGACCGAGTGGATCGAGCTGGACGGCGAGCAGCAGGACAAGCTGCGCACCGAGCTCAACCGCGCCTGCAAGGCGCTGCACGGTTCCGACGGGGTTGAGAAAATCAACATCGGCGCGCTGGGCAACATCGTGCGCCAGCTGCATTTCCACGTGATCGGCCGCCATGACGGTGATCCGGCGTGGCCGGGACCGGTCTGGGGCAGCGGCCCAGCGCACCGCTATGAGCCGGCCGTGCTGGACCAGCATGTCGCCTACTGGAAGGAACGGCTAGGATATCCAGCCCATTCCTGAGTCAGTGCCGACCCGATGCGATTCAATATCGTCGCCGCCATCCTGCTGATCCTGATCGGCCTGTTCATGCTGGCCAGCAACCTGGGCTGGACCAACCTGAACCTGTCGCGCCTGCTGTTGACCTGGTGGCCGCTCGGCCTGGTGGCCGTAGGCATCGCGATCCTGTTCGGTCGCGGCAAATAAGCGAAGGCGGCGCATGCGCCGCCTTCGCGATCACGCAGAACGCCGGGCATCGCCCGGCGCCACCTTCAGGTGCGCGGCAGGGTCACGCCGGTCTGGCCCTGGTACTTGCCGCCGCGGTCCTTGTACGAGGTCTCGCACACTTCATCGGACTGGAAGAACAGCATCTGCGCCACGCCTTCGTTGGCGTAGATACGCGCCGGCAGCGGCGTGGTATTGCTGAATTCCAGAGTCACGTGACCTTCCCACTCCGGCTCCAGCGGGGTCACGTTGACGATGATGCCGCAGCGCGCATAGGTGCTCTTGCCCAGGCACACCACCAGGGTGTCGCGCGGGATGCGGAAATATTCGACCGTGCGCGCCAGCGCGAAGCTGTTCGGCGGAATGATGCACTCATCGCCAACGATGTCGACGAAGCTGCCCGGATCGAAATGCTTGGGGTCCACGATCGTCGAGTTGATGTTGGTGAACACCTTGAACTCGCGCGAGCAGCGCACGTCGTAGCCGTAGCTGGAAGTGCCGTAGCTGACGATGCGCTCGCCGTTGACCTGCTTGACCTGCCCGGCCTCGTACGGCTCGATCATGCCGTGTTGTTCGGACATCTGGCGGATCCAACGGTCACTCTTGATGCTCATGCTCTGTCCTGGGTGCAAGGGGGCGCAAGGATTCTAACAGGGGGCCGGGCGTCGCCGCCGCAGCCCCGCCAGCGGGCCCTTACAGCAGCGAGGACAGGATCGGGATCGAGGCGCGCGGGCGCTTGCCCACCTCCTCGACCAGACGCTGGGCAGCGCGATGGTAGGCCTGGGCCGCCGCCGAATCCGGCTGCGCGGCGGTGATCGGGGTGCCGGCATCACCCTGCTCGCGGATGCCGATCTGCAGCGGCAACGACCCCAGCAGCGGCACGCCGTACTGCGCGGCCATGCGCTCGCCACCACCCTCGCCGAACAGGTGCTCGACGTGCCCGCAGTTGCTGCAGGTATGCACGGCCATGTTCTCGACCACGCCCAGCACCGGCACCTCGACCTTCTCGAACATCTTCAGCGCCTTCTTCGCGTCCAGCGTGGCGATGTCCTGCGGGGTTGTGACGATCACCGCGCCGGCCAGCGGGATCTTCTGCACCAGCGTCAGCTGGATGTCGCCGGTGCCCGGCGGCAGGTCGATCAGCAGGTAGTCCAGGTCGTCCCACAACGTGTCTTCGAACAGCTGGGTCAGCGCCGCCGTCGCGCGTGGCGCGCGCATGATCAGCGGCGTTTCGTCCTCGACCAGATAGCCGATCGACATGGTGTCCACGCCGAAGGCACGCATCGGCTCGATGCTCTTGTTGTCCGGGCTTTCCGGGCGACCGGACAGGCCGAGCATCGCCGGCACGCTGGGGCCGTAGATATCCGCGTCAAGCACGCCGACGCGCGCGCCAAGCTGCTGCAGGGCAACGGCAAGGTTGACCGCCGTGGTCGACTTGCCCACCCCACCCTTTCCCGAGCCCACCGCGATCACGTTGCGGATGCGCGCATGCGGCGCCAGTCCCTTCTGCACCTGGCTGGCATGCGGACGACGGGAAGAACTGTTCACTGCGGACTCCGGGGTGAATCGATAAGAAGAACCCAACATCATACTAGCTGGACGTACGCTGACTGAAATTCAGGATTGCTACAGATTCGTGCACAGATTGTTAAGTTCATGTTACGTTCGCTGAGCACTGGTTTTGGGCTCCGCGGCTGGTTGTTGCAGCACGCACGATGGCGCATGCGCAGTGCCGTACTCGTATTTGCTCTTTGAACGGAACTACATGAAAGACCTTCGCAATTCCGCACGTCGCAACACCCTCGCTGTCGCCTTGATCTCCGCCCTGGTTGCCGCCTCGCCGGCAATGGCCCAGGACAAGGCCACCAACCTGGACAAGATCACCGTCACCGGCTCGCTGATCCCGCAGACCCAGGTTGAAACCCAGACCCCGGTGATGTCGATCTCCGCCGAGGACATCCAGACCCGTGGCTTCAGCAGCGTTGCTGAAGTGCTGCAGCAGTCCTCGCTGACCACCGGCGGCCTGCAGGGCGGCCAGACCTCGGGCGCTTTCACCCAAGGTGCCGAAGCGGCCGGCATGTTCGGCCTGAACCCGGGCTACACCAAGTACCTGATCAACGGCCGCCCGATGCTTTCGTATCCGGCGCTGTACAACGGTAGCGAAACCTTCAACAACATCAGCGGCATTCCGATCGACATCGTCGAGCGCATCGAAGTGCTGCCGGGCGGCCAGTCCTCGCTGTACGGCTCGGACGCGATCGCCGGCGTGGTCAACATCATCCTGAAGGAGCGCATGGACGGCGGCACCGTGACCGTCCGCGGCGGCACCTACACCAAGGGTGGTGGCAACAACATCCGCTTCAGCGCGGCCAAGGGCTTCAACGCCTTCGATGACCGCTTCCATGCCCTGGTCAACGTGCAGCTGGAAAACAGCAGCCCGATCTGGGGCTTCCAGCGCGACATCACCAAGCAGAACAACCCGGTTGGTTACACCGCGCAGCTGCCGTCCAACGATTTTGCCGTCATCGGCAACTCGGACAACAAGCTGTACATGATGGACCCGACCCGCTGCGGCAACGTGGCTGGCCTGTATGACGGCACCACCACCGTCGGCAAGCGCGCCTCCGGCGAGTCCTGCGGCTCGGTGTACAGCGCCGGCTACAAGACCCTGAAGAACGGCAAGGACAGCGGTCAGTTCTACTCGTCGATGACCTTCGACGTGAACGACAACTTCCAGCTGTTCGCCGACGTGCTGTACAGCAAGGAAAAGACCGAGTTCACCTCCGGCTCCAGCGCCCTCTGGTGGGGCACCAAGTCGGTCATGGGCGGCTTCTACGACCAGGGCCTGGGCAAGGTCGTCAACCTGCAGCGCGCTTTCGCACCGGAAGAAATCGGCCCCGGCCACTACGACAACATCCTCAACTCGGATGAGAGCCGTTCCTACCAGGTCACCCTGGGCGGCAAGGGCATGGTCGGCGACTGGGACTACAGCGCCAGCTTCACCCGCGGTGAGTACCGTCTGGACCAGAACCGCTTCGTGCGCTGGAAGGACAAGATCGAGGACTTCTTCGGCCAGACCGTGCTGGGCCCGCGCCTGGGCACCACCGCTGATGGCTTCGGCATCTACAACCCGAACTACGCCGCGTTCTACTCGCCGATCACCCCGGACCAGTTCGCCAGCTTCACCGGCTACGGCACCCACCGCAGCAAGACCTGGCAGAACCTGGCCCGTGCACAGGTGACCAACGGCTCGCTGTTCCAGCTGCCGGGCGGCGACGCCGGCCTGGCGATCGTCCTCGAGGGCGGCAGTGAAGGTTGGGATTACTCGCCGGACCAGGCGTTCGTCGATGGCAACGTGTGGGGCACCACTGCGGTTGCCGGCGCCGGCCACCGCAGCAACTACGCGGTGACCAGCGAACTGCGCATGCCGGTACTGGAAACCCTGACCGTCAGCGCCTCGGGCCGCTATGACGCGTTCAAGATCGGCGATGGCACCGTCGACAAGGCCACCTACAGCATCGGCCTGGAATTCCGTCCGATCGAAAGCCTGCTGTTCCGCGGCAAGTACGGCACCGCCTTCCGCGCGCCGACCCTGTCCGATGCCTACCAGGGCATGAGCGGCTCCTACGCCTCGAGCCAGAACGACTACTACCGTTGCAGCCAGCTGGGCTACGCCCTGCGCGACGAAGCCTGCTCGTTCTACAAGACCACCTCGGTGTACAGCGAAAAGTCCGGCAACCCGGAACTGAAGCCGATCACCGCCGACGTGTGGAGCGCAGGCGTGGTGTGGGCTCCGATCAGCAACTTCTCGCTGTCGGCCGACTACTACAACTGGAAGATCAAGAACGAAGTCAAGACCCTCAGCACCGACCAGCTGCTGCTGGCCGAGTACCAGTGCCACAACGGTCTGCCGAACAACACCTCGGCCAGCTGCCAGAACGTGACCGACTGGGTGACCCGCGATGCCGGCGGCAACCTGACCCGCGTGTACACGCCCAAGCTCAACGTTGCCAGCCAGAACCTGGAAGCGGTGACGGTCAGCGCCAAGTACCTGCAGGACATGGGCCGCTTCGGTTCGCTGCAGTTCTCGGGCAACTACACCAACATGCTGAAGCGTGAAGTGACCCCGCTGCCGGGTGCACAGAAGCTGGATCTGCTGAGCGATCCGTACAACATGTGGTACTACGACAACTTCGCCAAGGTCCGTGGCGATCTGTCGGTAGGCTGGAACATCGGCAAGTTCACCACCACCGTGTATGCCAACTACGTCGGCAGCACCCCGAACTACCTGGCCTACACCGGCCGCAGCTATGACTACGTCCACTCCTCCGGCGCCAAGGCCGGCAAGTGGGGCTCGTACACCACCTACAACATGAGCCTGAACTACCAGGCGCAGGACGATCTGACCCTGTCGCTGATGGTCAACAACGTGTTCAACAAGCTGCCGGAAGGCCAGCGCTACAACTACCCGGGCAATGAATCGACCCCGTTCAATGGCGGCTTCTACAGCGTCTACGGCCGTCAGATCTCCGCCCAGGTGAAGTACGACTTCGGCAAGTAATCCCGTCGTTTTCCGGGTTTGATTCCGGACCAGGCCCCGCTTCGGCGGGGCCTTTTTTTTTGGCTGGACACGCCGCGCCAAATGCAGCGGCCCCTCAATTGTCAATCAATAAATATTTACACAACATTCATTCCGCCAAACTCGGCAAAGCAGCTAGATTTTCGCAAATTGCTGTTTTCAAAGAAGTTTTTATTAACCTCAAATAACGAGCCATGGAAGCGTTACAAAGCCGCGCAAAACAAGTTAAGCGTGTGTTACGTTCGAAAAACGCCGCCTTCCTGAGTTTGCAGGCTGCTGAACAATCCATGAGTTCCCAGGAAAGGGAAACGCGTCTCTCACGACCACTCGGAGTACCGCATGTCTCGCAATGGCTTCCCGCGTCACCCCCTCACCCGCGCCGTCCTCAGCGGCCTGATCCTGGCCAGCAGCAGCGCGATCGCGCTCGCCCAGGAGAGCACTCCTACCGATCTCGGACGCGTGACCGTCACCGGATCCCTGATCCCGCAGACGCAGATCGAGAACCACACGCCGGTCCTGACCGTCACCGCCGAGGACATCCAGACGCGCGGCTTCAGCAGCGTGGCCGAGGTGCTGCAGCAGAACTCGCTGACCACCGGCGGCCTGCAGGGCGGCCAGACCTCTGCTTCGTTCACCCAGGGCGCTGAAGCTTCGGGCATGTTCGGCCTCAGCCCGAGCTACACCAAGTACCTGATCAACGGACGGCCGATGCTGTCCTACCCGGCCCTCTACAACGGCAGCGACACCTTCAACAACCTCAGCGGCATCCCGATCGACATCGTCGAGCGCATCGAGATCCTGCCCGGCGGCCAGTCGTCGCTGTACGGCTCGGACGCGATCGCCGGTGTGGTCAACATCATCCTCAAGGACCGCATGGACGGCGGCGTGCTGAACGTGCGCGGCGGCGCCTACACCGAGGGCGGTGGCAACGATTTCCGCGTCAGCGGCGCGCATGGTTTCAACGCCTTCGATGACCGCTTCCACGCGCTGGTCAACGTGCAGTACGAGAAGAGCAGCCCGATCTGGGGCTACCAGCGTGATCTGACCAAGCAGAACAACACCAAGGGCTATACGCCGCAGGTGCCGACCAACGACTTCCTGGTCTACCTGCCGGGCCAGCAGAACGCTTACGTGATGATGGACCCGACCCGCTGCGCCAACGTGGCCGGCCAATTCGGTGGCACCACCGTACTGGGCACGCGCGCTACCGGTGAGTCCTGTGGCTCGCCCTTCAGTGCCGGCTACAAGACCCTGAAGAACGGCAAGGAAAGCAGCCAGATCTATTCGTCGATGTCCTTCGACGTCAACGACAACTTCCAGCTGTTCGCAGATGCGCTCTACAGCCTGGAAGAAGTGCAGTACACCGCTGGTTCGGGCTACGCGTTCTGGGGCAGCAACGTCGGCTTCGGTGCCTTCGTCGACCAGGCCAGCGGCGAGTACATGAACCTGCAGCGCGCGTTCGCGCCTGAGGACATCAGCGCCGGCGGCTACCGCGACATCATGAGCACCGATCGCAACAAGGCCTACCAGGTCACTCTGGGCGGTCGTGGCAACGTCGGCAACTGGGACTACAGCGCCAGCTTCAGCCGCGGCGAGTACAAGCTGACCGAGCGCAGCTTCGCGCGCTGGGCCAACGAGATCGACAGCTATTTCGAAGACCGTGTGCTGGGTCCGGTGCTGGGCGTCACCGACGACGGCTACAACATCTACAACCCGAACTGGGGCGCGTTCTACTCGCCGCTGCCGGCGGGTGATTTCCAGACCTTCACCGGCTTCACCTACAACAAGAGCCGCACCTGGCAGAACCTGGGCCGCGCGCAGATCACCAATGGTTCGCTGTTCAAGCTGCCCGGTGGCGATGCTGGCCTGGCGGTGGTGGCCGAAGCCGGCAGTGAAGGCTGGTCGTATACACCCGACCAGCGCCTGCTTGATGGCAGCGTATGGGGAACCACCTCGGTGGCCGGCGCCGGCCATCGCAGCAACTACGCGCTGACCAGCGAGCTGCGCATGCCGCTGCTGGAGTCGCTGACCGTGACCGCCTCCGGCCGCTACGACGCGTTCAAGATCGCCGACAAGACCGTCGACAAATCGACCTACAGCATCGGCGTGGAATTCCGCCCGATCGAAAGCCTGCTGTTCCGCGGCAAGTACGGCACCGCCTTCCGCGCGCCCAGCCTGTCCGATGCATTCCAGGGCCGCAGCGGCTACTACGCCAACAGTTCGGTCGACTACTACCGCTGTGGCCAGCTCGGCTTCAACCCGAGCGACACGGTAGGCTGCCCGTATGCCAACGAATCAGTGTTCGGCGAACAGTCCGGCAATGCCGAGCTGGAAGCGATCACCGCCGACGTCTGGAACGCCGGCATCGTGTGGGCCCCCATCAACAACCTGTCGGTGTCGGTGGACTACTACAACTGGAAGATCAAGAACGAGGTCAACACCCTCAGCTCCGATCAGCTGCTGCTGGCCGAGTACTACTGCCGCAACGGCCAGACCAACAACACCTCGGCCAGCTGCCAGAACGTGAGCGACTGGATCACCCGTGACGGCACCGGCAAGCTGGACCAGATCTACACGCCGAAGATGAACATCGCCAGCCAGAACCTGCAGGCGGTGACGGCCAGCTTCAAGTACGTGCAGGACATCGGTCGCTTCGGTGCGCTGCAGTTCTCCAGCAACTACACCAACATGATCAAGCGCGAACTGCAGCCGCAGCCGGGCGACGACTACCTGGACCTGCTGCGCGACCCGTACGCGATGTGGAACTACGACCAGTACGCCAAGGTGCGTGCAGATGGTGCGGTGGGCTGGGCGAAGGACAAGTGGACCACCACGCTGTACTTCAACTACATCGGCAAGACGCCCAACCGCATGGCATACCTGGGCAAGGGCTACGACTACGTGCATCCGTCTGGTTACGAAGCCGGCAAGTGGGGCTCGTACACCACCTACAACCTGAGCGTGAACTACCAGGCGATGGACAACCTGACGCTGTCGATGATGGTCAACAACGTGTTCAACAAGATGCCAGACGGCCAGGCCCACAGCTACGCCGGCAACATCGACGCGCCGTACAACAGCAACATCTACAACCCCTACGGCCGTGCGGTCTACGTGCAGGCCAAGTACGAGTTCGGCAAGAAGTAAGCGCCGCTCTCGCAGCAACCCAAAGGCCCCGCTTCGGCGGGGCCTTTTTCATGCCCGTCGATTGAGACGAACGAAAACGAAAAGTCCCATAAATTAAATATCCAGAAATACTCCAAGGGCGTCCACAAGCCTTTGATCCTGAAGATAAATATCACTGTCGACCAATACCGTTCTGCATCGCAACATTTTGAAACATTCCCAGACAAACTCGTTTATTCATTGATTACAAAGGAATTTTCCAGGAACAGCTGGCACATCCGTATGACAGCGCCATTTTGACAACGTGAACGCCGTGTTACGGTCTTGCTGAATGGATTGAAACTGAACAAATCATGAAGATGTCAAGGACGACATAGCCAGACGACATCGCTCATACGGGGATCCATCATGTCTCGCCATCGCACCACGCCTTCGCGTCACCCCCTGACCCTCGCCCTGATCGGCACCCTGCTCGCCTCCGGCGCAGCCCACGCACAGGACAACGCGCCGACCCAGCTCGACCGCGTCACCGTCACCGGTTCACTGATCCCGCAGACGCAGATCGAGAACCACACGCCGGTCCTGACCGTTACCGCCGAGGACATCCAGACCCGCGGTTTCACCAGTGTCGCCGACGTCCTGCAGCAGTCCTCGCTATCGACCGGCGGCCTGCAGGGCGGACAGACCTCTGCTTCGTTCACCCAGGGTGCCGAGGCAGCCGGCATGTTCGGGCTCAGCCCCGGCTACACCAAGTACCTGATCAACGGCCGCCCGATGCTCTCGTATCCGGCGCTGTACAACGGCAGCGACAGTTTCAACAACATCAGCGGCATTCCGATCGACATCGTCGAGCGCATCGAGATCCTGCCCGGCGGCCAGTCGTCGCTGTACGGTTCGGATGCGATCGCCGGCGTGGTCAACATCATCCTCAAGGAACGCATGGACGGCGGCGTGCTGAACATCCGCGGCGGCGCCTACAGCGAAGGGGGCGGCAACAGCTTCCGCTTCAGCGGCGCCCGCGGGTTCAATTCCAAGGACGACCGCTTCAATGCGCTGGTCAACGTGCAGTACGAAAAGACCAGCCCGATCTGGGGCTACCAGCGCGACCTGACCAAGGTCAACAACCCCGACGGCTACAGCCCACAGTACGTCTCCAACGACTTCCTGGTACTGCTGCCGGCCAACAGCAACCGCTACGCGATGATGGACCCGAACCTGTGCGCCAACGTGGCGGGCCAGTTCGACGGCACCACCGTGCTCGGCACCCGGCCGACCGGCCAGGCCTGTGGTTCGGTGTACGGCACCGGCTACAAGACCATCAAGAACGGCAAGGAAAGCGGGCAGATCTACAGCTCGATGACCTTCGATGTGAACGACAACTTCCAGCTGTTCGGCGACGCGCTCTACAGCCTGGAAGAAGTGAAGTACGCCACCGGCTCCGGCTACACCTGGTGGGGCACCTCTTCCGGCTGGGGCCGCTTCTATGATCAGGACAGCGGCCAGTACATGAACCTGCAGCGTGTGTTCGCGCCGGAGGACATCGGCGACGGCGGCTACCGCGACATCATGAACACCGATCGCAACAAGGCCTACCAGGTCACGCTCGGCGGTCGCGGCACGGTCGGCAACTGGGACTACAGCGCGAGCTTCACCCGCGGCGAGTACAAGCTGACCGAGCGCAACTTCGTGCGCTGGAACGATCCGATCAACGATTACTTCGAGCAGCGTGTGCTGGGGCCGGTGCTGGGCACCACCAGTACCGGCTACGACATCTACAGCCCGGACTGGGAAGCGTTCTACTCGCCGCTGCCGAGCGGAGATTTCCAGAGCTTCACCGGCTACACCTACAGCCAGAGCCGGACCTGGCAGAACCTGTTGCGCGCGCAGGTCACCAACGGTTCGTTGTTCAAGCTGCCCGGCGGCGATGCCGGCTTCGCAGTGGTGGTCGAAGGTGGCAGCGAAGGCTGGGACTATACGCCGGATGCACGCCTGGTCGATGGCAGCGTCTGGGGCACCACCGCGGTGTCCGGCGCAGGCCATCGCAGCAACTATGCAGTGACCACTGAACTGCGCATGCCGTTGCTGGAATCGCTGACGGTAACCGGCTCCGGTCGCTACGACGCCTTCAAGATCGGCAGCAGCACTGTCGACAAGGCAACCTACAGCGTCGGACTCGAATTCCGTCCGATCGACAGCCTGCTGTTCCGTGGCAAGTACGGCACCGCCTTCCGTGCGCCCACCCTGTCCGACGCTTTCCAGGGTGTCAGCGGCTATTACGCCAACGGCTCCACCGACTACTACCGTTGCGGCCAGCTTGGCTACGACCCGGCCAACACGACGGGCTGCCCGTATGACAGCGTGTCGGTGTTTGGAACGCAGTCCGGCAACCCCGACCTGGAACCGATCACCGCAGATGTATGGAACGCCGGCATCGTGTGGGCTCCGATCAACAACCTGTCGGTGTCGGTGGACTACTACAACTGGAAGATCAAGAACGAAGTCAACACCCTCAGCTCCGATCAGCTGCTGCTGGCCGAGTACTACTGCCGCAACGGCCAGACCAACAACACCTCGGCCAGCTGCCAGAACGTGAGCGACTGGATCACCCGTGATGGCTCCGGCGTACTCGATGAGATCTATACGCCGAAGATGAACGTGGCCAGCCAGAACCTGCAGGCGCTGACGGCCAGCTTCAAGTACGTGCAGGACATCGGCCGTTTCGGTTCGCTGCAGTTCTCCGGCAACTACACCGACATGCTCAAGCGCGAACTGCAGCCGCAGCCGGGCGATGAGTACCTGGACCTGCTGCGCGACCCGTATGCGATGTGGGTGTACGACTCGTACGCCAAGGTGCGCGCCGACGGTTCGATCGGCTGGGCCAAGGACAAGTGGACCACCACCCTGTATGCCAACTACATCGGCAAGACGCCGAACTACATGGCCTACCTGGGCAACGGCTACGACTACGTCCACACCTCCGGCTACAAGGCCGGCAAGTGGGGGTCGTACACCACCTACAACCTCAGCGTGAATTATCGGGCGATGGACAACCTGACCCTGTCACTGATGGTCAACAACGTGTTCAACAAGCTGCCCGACAACCAGCGGTACAGCTTCGCCGGCACCAGCGGCCAGCCGTACAACAACTACCTGTACAACGCCTACGGCCGTGCCATCTACGTGCAGGCCAAGTACGAGTTCGGCAACCACTGATCCGTCGACACGTCCGCGCACAGCAGAAGACCCCGCTTCGGCGGGGTCTCTTCATTTGGGCTGCCGGGAGGACGAAGGCACTTTTCACGCCGAGTTGACGGAATCCCGGGCTTCGTTCATCTTCAGGTCATGTTGCCGTGCCTCGCCACAAGGAACCTCTGATGATGCAACCCCGTTACAAGACCGCCCGTCCGGGTACCGTCGCCACGCTGCTGCTGGGCCTCTGCATCGGCCACGCCGTTGCTGCGCCCCTGCCCGCGGAGGATTTCGCCAAGATTCCCGCGCTGCAGTCGGTCACGATGAGTGCCGACGGCAAGCAGCTGGTCGCCATCATTGCCGCCCCTGGCAGCAACAATGCCGATACCGCGCTGGCCAACTGGAACCTGGACAACCTCGCCGCCGGTCCGGTCGCCATCACCCCGTCCGGCGATCGAATGAAGTTCATCGCTGCCAGCGCCCTCAAGGCCGGACGCAACCTGGTCATCAGCCGCCAGGAGTGGACCGGCAAGCTGGGCGGCTGCGGCGAAGGCAACAGTACCGGCGCCACCAAGACGTTCCTGACCAAGGCCTACCTGACCGACGCCAGCCAGGCGAAATTCGACGAGGCCTTTGCCAGTAACACCCGAACGCTGGGTGTCAGTGCCGATACCCTGCGCTGCCTGGAACTGGCCGGCACCGCTTCGCTGGTGCACCAGCTGCCGTTGGACCCGGACCGGGTCATCATCAACCAGCTCAATGAAGCCACCCTGCAGGCCAACTACTACCGCTTCAACCTGCGCACCGGCCAGACCGAACTGCTGTTCAAGGGCAACTCGCGCACAACCCCGGGCCTGTTCCACCCGCGCACCGGCGAAGTGGTGACCCAGACCCAGATCGAATCCAGCGGCTCGGACGATTTCGAACAGCGCGTGCTGATCAAGAACAGCGCCGGCCAGTTCGAGGTCCATGCGCCGCTGACCACCAAGCTGAGCGAACGCTACACAGTGGACGTGGTCGGCATCGACGATGACAGCGGCAAACTGTATGTGCTGACCGACCAGTTTTCCGATCTGGTGCAGGCCCGCCTGTACGACCCGGTCAAGAAAGAGTTCGACAAGGAGCCATTGGCTGCCCACCCGACCTTCTCCATCAGCTCGCTGATCCTCGGCACGCGCAAGAGCAACTTCAACCAGGTGCTGGGCTTCTACATCGATGGACCGCAGCGCCAGGCGATCTACGTCGATCCGCAGATGAAGGGCCTGCAGGAAGGCCTGCAGAAGGCCTATCCGGGCCTGACCGTCTACATCACCGGCTACAACGACGATCTCTCGCGGGTGCTGTTCACCACGGAAAGCAACCGCAACCCGAAGAGCTATTACATCCTGGCCGACCGCAAGGACGTGGTGCCGCTGGGCAGCGAACGTCCCTGGGTGGACAGCAAGCAGATCGGCGAGCAGCGCTGGGTGACCTACACCGCCCGCGATGGCCAGCAGATCCCGGCGATCCTCGACCTGCCGGCAGGTTGGAAGCAGGGCGACGGCCCACTGCCGACTCTGGTGCATCCGCATGGCGGACCGTGGGCTCGCGACTACACAGGCTGGGACGTGTCCGGCTGGGTGCCCTTCTTCACCTCGCGCGGTTATGCCGTGCTGCGACCGCAGTACCGTGGCAGCTCCGGTCTGGGCCGCAAGCTGTGGCTGGCAGGCGATGGCGAGTGGGGCCAGAAGATGCAGGATGACAAGGACGATGGTGCCGCCTGGCTGGTGTCGCAGGGCATCGCGGCGAAGGATCGCATCGCGATCTTCGGCTACTCCTATGGCGGCTTCGCTGCGGCAGCGGCCACCGTACGCAGCCCATCGCCCTACCAGTGCGCCATCGCCGGTGCACCGGTCACCGATCTGGGCCGGTTGGGCACATCCTGGAGCCAGAACCGCCTGCAGCGCATTCTGCAGGGTCGCACGGTGAAGGGCATGGACCCGATGCAGAACACGGCCAAGGCCACCATTCCACTACTGACTTTCGTCGGCGACCGCGATGTCCGCACGCCGGCGTTCCATGCCCGCAATTTCTACAGCGCAGTGCAGGGCAAGGTGCCGGCCAGGTTCGAACTGATCCCGGACATGCCGCACAGCATGCCGTGGTACCCGCGCCACTTCCAGACGACCCTCACCCTGATGGCCGATTACCTGGCCAAGGACTGCGGGCCGGGCGGCCTGTAACCCCCACAGAGCACCCGATCAGCAACCCCGCCGGCTTAACCGGCGGGGTTTTTTAATGCCCGAATTCCTGAATTTTCCCTTAGCAACAATAAGTTACGAGAAGTATCCATTCATGTTGCATTTACTTTACGCCACACATACACTCCATTAACCGAAGCATAACAAGTGGGGATCACGACGAAATGCGCAACGCCAACCGCCACATCAAGCCAAGCCGCGTACCACTGACTCTCGCTGTGCTGGCCTGTCTCCAGGTCGCACCGGCAATGGCCCAGGAGACCACCCAGCAGGAAGCAAAGGCGTCAAGCACTTCTTCCTCCACCCAGCGTGCCACCGACCTTGACAAGGTCACCGTCACCGGCTCGTTGATCCGCCGTGCGGACTACGAAACCACCTCGCCGGTGTTCACCATCAACGCCGAGACCAACGCCAGGCAGGGTCAGGTCAACGTCGCAGAGTTCCTGCAGAAGTCGGCCATCGGTTCGGCTGAAACGCAGATCACCCACCAGTTCGGCGGCTTCGTCGTCGACGGCGGCACCGGCGTGCAGACCGTGTCGCTTCGCGGCCTGGGTGCCAACCGCACCCTGGTGCTGCTGGACGGCCAGCGTCCGGGCCCGGCCGGTACCCGCGGTGCCGTGGGCGCCTTCGACCTGAACGTCATTCCCACCGCCATCCTGCAGCGCGCCGAGATCGTGAAGGACGGCTCGTCCTCCATCTACGGCTCCGATGCCGTGGCTGGTGTGGTCAACCTGATCACCAAGAAGAACATCGAGCGACCGGAACTGACCGTCACCGGCCGCGTGCCCACCGAGGGCGGCGGTGAAGTGTTCTCGGCGTCGCTGGCCAATGGCTGGAACTTCGAGAAGGGCAGCATCATCGCTGCCGTCGAGTGGTATCAGCACAACGAGCTGACCCGCGGCGACCGCGACTTCCTCAACTGCGGCAACGATCTGGTCAAGGACGCCGACGGCAACCGCATCGACCGCGAAGATCGTTCGCTCAATGCCGGTACGCCGCTGGCCAACTGCAACAACATGCTGCACAACGTGGTCGACATCGGCAGCACCCGCTATGTGCCATCGGGTGATGGCAGCACCGTCGGCCCGCTGCCGGGCTACCGCCCGCGCAAGACCCAGAACTACACGCGCGGCCAGGCCTTCTACGATGAGCCGGTGAACTTCGAGCGCTGGGGCCAGGGCCACATCATCAACAAGCAGGAACGCAAGACGGCTTACCTGGCCACCGACTTCGGCTTCGATTCGGTCAACTGGAAGACCCAGTTCCTGTTCAACCGCCGCGAAACCGAGACGTTCTCCTGGCGCCAGTTCTTCCCGTATGCCTACCTCCCGGGCACCCAGATCGTCGCCAACCCGGTGATGCTGTTCAAGTCGCAGCAGGACATCACCGTCGATTACTTCTACGCCGCGACCAAGCTTGATGGCCTGTTCAAGGGCACCGACACCTGGGCGTGGGAAGTCAACGCGAACTTCAGCCACTCCAAGGGCAAGTACGGCAACCTGGCCATCCAGGCCTCCAAGAGCGGCGACCTGGACTACACCGACGCTCCGCCGGCGGTGAACTACTTCGACCCGGACTACCTGAGCGGCCGCAAGGTCGACGAGCTGGTCGACAAGCTGGGTGCGTGGGACTGGGGCAAGACCACCTACAAGCAGGCCACCATCAACGCGATCGTCAGCGGCGATCTGTTCGAGATGCCGGCCGGCGCAGTGGGCGTCGCCGCGGGCCTGGAATACCGCTACTACTCGCTCAACGACCAGCCGAGCGAACTGTCCCGCACCGGCGACATCTGGGGCTCGTCCTCGGCTGACGTGACCAAGGGCAACGACAGGGTCAAGGAAGCCTTCGTCGAAGTCGATGTGCCGCTGCTGAAGGGCCTGCCGGCGGTGGAATCGCTGAGCATCAATGCCTCGGGCCGTGTGTTCAAGTACGACAACGTGTCCGATTCGGACAACGTCTGGAAGGTCGGCGTGAACTGGCAGGTGATTCCGTCGCTGCGTCTGCGCGGTTCGATCGGCACCTCCTACCGCGCTCCGGGCCTGTATGAGCTGTACCTGGGCAACGAGACCGGATTCTTCCAGCAGGCGAACGATCCGTGCGTGCGCTGGGGTGAAAGCTCCAACACCAACTACCAGACCAACTGCGCGGCCGCAGGCATCCCGGCCAACTATGCCGGTGGTGGCAGCAGCGGCACGGTGTACCGCCAGGGCGGTGGTGACTCGTTGATTCCGGAAACTTCGCGTGCGAAGACCGCCGGTATCGTGTTCACCCCGACCTTCGCCAACCTGAGCGTGGCCATCGATTACTTCGATTATGAAGTGAGCAATGAAATCGCACAGCTGGGCAGCACCAACGTCCTGCGCGGCTGCTACGGCGGCTCGGTGTACCCGAACAGCTACTGCGATCTGCTGACCCGCAATTCGGGCACTGCTACCCAGCCGTATGCGGTGACCCAGATCCTGAACAAGTTCATCAACATCAACAAGCAGCGCACCCGTGGCTACGACCTGACCGCGAACTTCGACCACGATTTCTCGTTCGGCAAGTTCTCGGCTGAGACCCAGGTAACCTACACGATCGAAGATACCCAGGAAGTGTTCTCCAGCGCAGCTGCAAGCGGCCTGGAATCCTCGGAGCTGCTGGGTGACATCGGCCGTCCCAAGGTCGTGGGCAACCTGGCACTGAGCCTGACCCGTGGCGACTGGTCGTACAACTGGCTGACCACCTACATCCACAAGACCGAAGACATCGATCTGGATCCGGTGTTCACCTACCAGGGCCGTCCGAACTCCTACCGTGACATCGTGGCTGATTCGCGCATCTACCACACCGCGTCTGTCAGCTATGCGCAGGCTGATTGGGAAATCCTGGTGGGCGTCAGCAACATCTTCAACAAGACCCCGCCGCTGGTTTCCACCGGCGTCGCCGATTCCCGCTACGGCAACGTGCCGGCCTTCGCCACCCAGTACGACTACTACGGCCGCACCCCGTTCGTGCGTCTGAAGTACAAGTTCTGATCCGGCAGTAACAGCAGTACCCCGGAAAGGGCGGCGCAAGCCGCCCTTTCCTTTTGCGGGCCTGCACCACTCCTCCTCCCTTGATCACAGGCCCGACGGTGGCCTGGCTTTGCAGTGGCTGCCAGAAAGATCAAGAGAGACAGGGAGAACGGCATCAATGGAACTGCCTGGCGTCCTCGCTACGCCTCTCCCTGAGGCAAGCGCCCCACCCCGCCAACCGCCAGATTGCGCAAAGACTCTCTTAACACCCAATTCATAAAGCGAAGAAGAAACAAAGCTCACTTGTCACAACTGAGACTAAGACACTGTAATTGTTGCAATTTAATGATCAAAAACCCCTTATTCCACAAGGAAATGTGACGGACCCATGCTTTTTCCGTTAAGCGCGTGTTAGGTTCGATGAACGTCAGGACGACACATGAACATCCACATAACAATCACAAGGAGGTGGTCGATCTCTTTCCACTAGGGGGATTTACCTGATGACGCACTACCGCACGCCCGGTCGCCACCCGCTGACCAACGCCCTGCTCGCCGGCCTGATGATGGCTGCTGCGGCCCCGGCTCTGGCCCAGGAGGCAAGCTCCGGCAGCAACCCGATCGACCTGGACCGCGTCAGCGTGACCGGCTCGCGCATCGCGCGTACCGGCTTCGTGACCCCCTCGCCGGTCACCGCCATCACCGCTGAAGAAATCCGCGCCACCGGCGCCAACAACATCGGCGACCTGATGGCGCGCCTGCCGGCGCTGAGCCCGACCTATACGCTGGGCAATTCCACCCGCTTCATCGGCACCGCCGGCGTGGGCCTGATGGACCTGCGCGGCATGGGCACCTCGCGTACGCTGGTGCTGGTCAATGGTCGCCGCCATGTCGGCGCGACCTCCGGCTCCTCGGCGGTGGACGTCAACACGATCCCGGTCGAGTGGATCGAACGCGTTGAAGTCATCACCGGTGGTGCCTCGGCCGTGTACGGCGCCGATGCCGTGGCCGGCGTCGTCAACTTCATCATGAAGAAGTCATTCGACGGCGCCGAAGTACGCGCCCAGACCGGCATGGCCAGTGAAGGCGGCTTCAATCGTTCCTTCATCAGCGCCTCGGCAGGTACCGATTTCGCCAATGGCCGCGGCAGCGCGGCGATCGCACTGGAATACAGCAAGCAGGACCGCTTTGTCCGCAGCGACCGCGCGATCGGCAACGAGTTCCTGGTGTCGGTGCCGAACCCCAACTACGACCCGACCAAGCCCTCCAACGAAAGCAATCCGCAGACCGTCCTCAGCGGCCCCGGCGGCAACCACTCGATCTCCTTCGGCGGCACCTTCACGCTGGGTGCGTTCTCGCCCACCAACAAGGCGACCTGGGGCAACCGCTACCAGTTCAATCCGGACGGCACCTACCGCCCGCAGCGCTATGACGGCGTGATGCCGAGCACCACCAGCTGCGTCAACTGCGACTTCGCCGACCTCAATTCGGTGGCCGATCTGCAGCCCGGCTTCGACCGCAAGAGCGTCAATACGGTCGTCAACTTCGATCTGACCGACAACCATCGCCTGTATTTCGAAGGCAAGTACACCGAGACCGTGTCGGACTTCCTGGCCCAGCCGTCGTTCGACCAGACCCTGCGCATCCAGCGCGACAATGCCTATGTTTCTCCGGAGCTGCGCGCGCTGATGGTCGCCAACGGCGCCAGCCAGTTGACCCTGAGCCGCTTCAACGTCGATGCCGGACAGCGTGGTGAGCACGTTGAGCGCAACACCCAGCGCTTCGTGCTGGGCGTGGAGGGCAACCTGACCGAGAACTGGACCTACGACGTGTACGGCAACTGGGGCCAGAGCGAAGTCAAGCGCTGGAACCTCAACAACCGTATCAATGAGCGTTGGCAGGCAGGCCTGGACACCGTGGTCGATCCGTCCACCGGCCAGATCGTCTGCCGCACCACGCTGAACCCGAGCGCGACCAACCCCAACAACGGCAACCGCGTGTACTCGCAGTTCGCACGCGAGGGCTGCGTACCGTTCTCGGTATTCGGCAACGGTGCAGTGACCCAGGCCGCACGTGACTGGATGAACGTCAGGTCGTTCAACTATTCGCGCCTGCAGCAGTCGGTGTTCAGCGCCTCGCTGGCCAACGCCTCGCTGTTCAGCCTGCCGGCAGGCGACGTCGGCGTGGCCGGTGGCGTGGAATACCGCCGCGAGAAGAGCCGTGAAATCACCGATCCGCTGGCAGCGCAGGGCCTGACCTTCCTCAACGCGATCCCCAACCGGATGGGCAAGTACGACGTGCGCGAAGCGTTCGTCGAAGCTACCGTACCGTTGCTGGCCGACATCCCGGGCATCTACAACCTGACCATGGACGCTGCCGGCCGCTGGTCCGATTACAGCAGCATCGGCAAGACCACCACCTGGAAGGTCGGCCTGGACTGGACGATCATTCCGTCCCTGCGTGCCCGCGGCACCCTGTCGCAGGCGGTGCGTGCGCCGAGCATCGGCGAACTGTACAACCCGCAGAGCGAGAACTTCGCCACCGTCAACGATCCCTGCAACTACCTGGCCACCAATTCCAACCGCCCCAACACTGCAGCTGATCCGGCCCTGCGCCAGGCCAACTGCTCGGCGCTGGGCGTGCCGGTCGGCTGGGTCGACACCTACACCGCAACCCGCCCGGGTGTCAGCGGCGGCAACCCGAACCTGAAGCCGGAGCGCGCGCGCAGCTTCACCTATGGCCTGGTCTGGCAGCCTGATTTCCTGCAGGGCTTCGGCATGTCCGTGGACTACTGGTGGATCAGCCTGAAGGACGCCATCGGTGCAGTGACCGCGCAGACCAATGCCACCCGCTGCGTTGACTCGCCGGGAGGCATCAACAACAGCTTCTGCGGCTTCATCGAGCGCGCACCGGTCGGTGGCAAGACCGATGCGGGCGGCCGCACCTTCCCGGAGCATTCGATCAGCCGTTGGGTTGCATTGAATGAAAACCTGGCACGTTCGCGTCGCGTCGGCGTCGATCTGGAAATGGACTACCGCTTCAAGCTGGCTGAGGGCGACACGGTGATCCGCCTGGTCGGTACCCGCCTGCTGCAGTCGCGTGAATGGGCCTTCCAGGACTTCCCGACCGAGTACGACGAGAACGTCACTTGGGTGACCGACCCGCGCTGGCGCGGTTCGCTGCAGACCAAGTACTCGCTGGGTCAGTGGCGTGCGTCGTGGGACCTGAACTACGTGAGCAGCAACCTGCGCGTGCAGCCGAAGAGCTACCAGGCCAACCCGGGCCAGAGCAGCCCGATCCGCAACGGCTCGTACGTCTACCACAACTTCCAGTTCGGCTACCGCTTCCCGGGCGACAAGATCGACGTCTACCTGGGCGTGGACAACGCCTTCGACAAGGATCCGCCGGTGAACTACTTCGGCTCCGACGTCGGTTCGGCGATGTACGACAACATCGGCCGCTACATGTATATGGGTGCGACCTACAAGTTCTGATCCAGCAACAAATGCATTACCCCGACAGACCCGGCTTTTGCCGGGTCTGTCTTTTTCCGGTGCCGGCAAGGCCCCCTTGCGCCCGGCCATGACCTTCGACACCCTTGCAGTGCGGGCCGGCGGCGTATTGTTCGGCCCACGGCCGTCACCACGGCCCTTCCCTGACTCACTCGGCCTGGAGGCCATTCAAGTGACCCGTACTCCCAAGATCGTGCTGCTGACCCTGGCCGTTTCGGCCGCGCTGGTCGGCTGCGGCAAGAACGAAACCCCGGCAAAGGATGCCACCGCCTCCACGCCGGCCGCCGCCGACGCCGCCACCACCTACAAGCTCGACGAGAGCAAGCTGCCGGCCTACAACGCCTTCCAGGCCAGCGACCTGGACAGCAACCTTGACGCCTGCAATGCCTTCGGCGACTACGTCAACGGCAAGTGGCTGGCCGCCAACGAGATTCCGGGCGACCGCACCAGCTGGGGCGCCTTCACCATCCTCGACGAGCGTTCGGTGGCCGTGCAGCACCAGCTGGCCGAGCAGGTCGCGCAGGTCAAGAACCCGGCCGGCATCGAGAAGATCGTCGGCGACCTGTGGGCCACCGGCATGGACGAAGCCAAGGTCAACGCCCAGGGCATCGAGCCGCTGAAGGCCGACCTGGCTGCGATCGATGGCCTGCAGGACAAGGCCGCCATCGCCAACTACCTGCGCACCAGCGCCGCCAAGGGCGAGAACGTGCTGTTCGGCTTCGGCGCCGAAGCCGACTTCAAGAACTCGGCCGTGAACATGGCCTACGCCAGCCAGGGCGGCCTGGGCCTGCCGGACAAGACCTTCTATACCGACGCGTCCAAGGCAGACAAGCTGAAGGCCTACCAGGCCCACGTGGCCAAGGTGCTGGAACTGTCCGGCGTCGCCGCTGCCGATGCTGCCAAGCAGGCTGAAGAAGTCGTCAAGTTCGAGACCCGCCTGGCCAAGGCGTCCAAGTCCAGCGTCGAGCTGTCGCGCGATGTCTCGCTGTACTACCACCCGGTCAGCCTGGCCGAAGCCGATGCACTGACCCCGAACTTCAGCTGGACCGAGTTCTTCAAGTCGCAGAACGTGGCCGCGCCGGAGAAGTTCTCGCTGGCCATCCCGGCCTTCCACCAGGAAGTGAGCAAGGCGCTGGGCGACACCGATCCGTCGGTGTGGCGCGCCTACCTGCGCTTCCACACCGTGGACAGCGCCTCGCCGTACCTGGCTGATGCCTTCGTGCAGGAAAGCTACGAGTTCTACGGCAAGACCCTCAACGGCCAGAAGGAACAGAAGCCGCGCTGGAAGCGCGTGCTGGGCACCATCGAGAGCGACGCCGGCGAAGCCTTCGGCCAGCTGTACGTGAAGGTCGCCTTCTCGCCGGAAGCCAAGGCGAAGATGGAAGAGCTGGTGAAGAACCTGGCCGCCTCGCTGAAGGAACGCATCCAGGGCCTGTCCTGGATGAGCGAAGAGACCAAGGCCAAGGCCATCGCCAAGTGGGAAACCTTCACTCCGAAGATCGGTTACCCGGACAAGTGGCGTGACTGGTCGGGCCTGCAGACCAACCGTGACAGCTACCTGGGCAACGTGCGCGCAGCCACCGCGTTCAACTACCAGTACAACCTGGCCAAGATCGGCAAGCCGGTGGACAAGACCGAATGGGGCATGACCCCGCAGACGGTCAATGCCTACTACAACCCGCTGCAGAACGAGATCGTGTTCCCGGCCGCCATCCTGCAGCCGCCGTTCTTCGATGCCAAGGCCGACGACGCGCTGAACTACGGCGGCATCGGTGCAGTCATCGGCCACGAAATGACCCACGGTTACGACGACCAGGGCAGCCGCTTCGGGCCGACCGGCAACTTCGAAAACTGGTGGACCGAAGGCGATTCGAAGAACTTCGCTGGCCTGACCGGCAAGCTGGTCAAGCAGTTCGACCAGTACAAGGTTGACGGCCAGGCCGTGAACGGCCATCTGACCCTGGGCGAGAACATCGCCGACCTGGGTGGCCTGGCCACTGCCTACGACGCACTGCAGAAGGCGTCGGCCGGCAAGGAAGACGCGAAGATCGATGGCTTCACCCGCGATCAGCGCTTCTTCTTCAACTGGGCTACCGTGTGGCGCACCAAGTACACCCCGGAGAACGCCAAGGTCCGCCTGGCAACCGACCCGCACGCGCCGGCGCAGTTCCGTGCCATCGGTGCGCCGTCGAACCTGCCGACCTTCACCGCGGCCTTCCAGTGCAAGCCGGGTACGCCGATGTCGCGTACCGGCGACTCGCAGGTGGTGATCTGGTAAGCCACGGCTGAGGCCACGGTTTGCCTGCAGAGGCCCGGGATTTCCCGGGCCTTTGTTTTTTGCGGCGCCAACCATCCACGCGTGGCGTGGATCTACTGGCGGCCTGCCGGTCCGCGCCGTTGGTAGAGGCCGAGCGTGGTCGGCGCACGGCACGAAGGGACCACCGTGACGCGTGCATGCCGCGCCCATGCCACCCACCCGGTAGCGCCGGGCCATGCCCGGCGGATGCACCGTGACGCGTGCATCCCGCGCCCATGCCACTCACCCAGTAGCGCCGGGCCATGCCCGGCGGATGCACCGTGATGCGTGCATGCCGCGCCCATGCCCGGCTTGCTATAGTTCGCCCG
The DNA here is from genome assembly GCF_003060985.1 of Stenotrophomonas sp. HMWF023. Classification (NCBI taxonomy): domain Bacteria; kingdom Pseudomonadati; phylum Pseudomonadota; class Gammaproteobacteria; order Lysobacterales; family Lysobacteraceae; genus Stenotrophomonas; species Stenotrophomonas sp. HMWF023. The sequence goes on along the minus strand of NZ_QAIJ01000259.1, from coordinate 12,556 downwards.
CCCTCAATCCATCACGGATTCGTTCTACATGCCCAACTTCCGTCCGCTAGCCATCGCCCTGGGCATCAGCCTGGCGACCCTGGTTCCGACCCACGATGCGTTCGCCGCCAAGAAGAAGGCCGCACGCGCCCCGGCCGTCAGTGCGCAGTGCAGCGATTTCTACGACGCCACCAACGCGGGCTGGCTGAAGGCCAACCCGGTGCCGCAGACCGGTGCCGCGACCGCATTGGGCCAGCTGGTCGACCGCAGCCGGCAGCAGCAGCGTGAACTGCTGGACGCCTCGATGAAGGCGCCGCAGGGCAACGTGCAGAAGCTGCTGGGCGACTTCTGGGCCAGCGGCCTGGACGAAGCTGCAGTGGAGGCCGATGGTTCCAACCCGATCGCGCCGCTGCTGACCCGCATCAACGCGATCAAGAAGGCCAAGGACATTCCCGCCTCGATCGCCGCGCTGCACCAGGTCGGCATCCCGGTGGCCTTCAACTTCGGTCCGGACGTGGACCTGAAGGCACTGGACCGCCACATCGGTTACTTCATGCAGGGCGGCATGGGCCTGCCTGATCCGGCCTTCTACACCCGCACCGATGCCGACACCGTCGCGCTGATGGGCCGCTACCGCAACTACGTCAAGCAGATCCTGGCACTGACCGGCACCCCGTCGGCCAAGCTGGACGCCGAGTCGCAGGCGGTGATCGCGCTGGAAACCGAACTGGCCCGCAACGCGCAGTCGCTGGCGGGCATCAACAACCCGTTCAACAACTACGCGCCGATCTCCACCAAGGACCTCAACAGCCGCTATCGCAACCTGCAGCTGGATGCGTTCCTGAAGGCACAGGGCGTCAACGATGACCTGGTGTCGCTGGCCGATCCGGCGCTGTTCAAGCAGCTCGACGGCATGGTCACCAAGCTCAAGCCGGACCAGTGGAAGGCCTACCTGCGCTGGCGCGTGGGCGACTCGATGGCGCCGTACCTGTCCAAGGCGTACCGCGATGCGGAGTTCGAATTCCGTGGCCGCGTGCTGCGTGGTGAGACCCTGCCGCCGCAGCGCTGGGAAAGCGTGCTGGACGCGATCAACGTGGCCGCTGGCCCGATGGTCGGCCGCGAGTACGCAGCCCGTTACCTGTCCGCCGAGGACCGTCGCCAGGCGGCGTGGATCGTCGACAAGGTGCGTGAAGTGCAGATCGAGGCAGTCAAGAACAACAGCTGGATGAGCGCCGAGGCCAAGACCGAAGCGCAGGCCAAGCTGGCCGCGCTGAAGATCGAGATCGGCACCCCGCTGCGTGACCTGGACTACAGCGTGCAGCCGATGGGCCGTGGTTCGTTCGGCGGCAACATGCTGATCGCTTCGACCTGGCGTCACCGCGAGGAAATGAAGCGCATCGGCAAGGGCAACGCCGACCGCCGCTGGGACGTGCTGCCGCAGCAGCCGTCGCTGGCATATGACCTGGCGCAGAACCGGCTGATCGTCACCGCCGCGATCCTGCAGGGCCCGGTGTTCAACGCCAAGGCCGATGCCGCGGACAAGTTCGGCAGCTTCGGCGGCCTGGTTGGCCACGAGCTGACCCGCGCGATCGACGCCAAGGGTGCACTGGTTGATGCCAAGGGCGAACTGCGCAGCTGGTGGACCCCGGCAGACAAGACTGCCTGGACCCTGCTCGGCAGCCGTGTCGCCACGCAGTACGGCGGCTACGAGTTCCCCGGCGTGAAGGGAGCCAAGGTCAACGGCACGCTGACCCAGGAAGAGAACCTGGCCGATATCGCCGGTCTGGAACTGGCCTGGGCCGCCTACACCGCGCAGGAGCCGAAGGCCAAGCCGGCACAGCAGCAGGGCTTCTTCCGCGCCTGGGCCGCGCTGTGGCCACAGCAGCTGTCGCCGAACGAGGCCGCACGCCGCCTGACCGCCGACATCCGTGCACCGGGCCGCTGGCGCACCAACGGCCCGTTGTCGAACCTGCCGGCGTTCGGCGCCAGCTTCAGCTGCAAGCCGGGCCAGCCGATGCAGCGTACCGACGCCGAGCAGATCAAGGTCTGGCGCTGAGGTTGATGCGATAGCCGTAACGGAAAGGGCGCCTTCGGGCGCCCTTTTTTGTTGAGTGCGCATTGGAAAAAGGCCCTGAAGGATCAGGACCAAGCCAACCCATGCGGAGAGTGAGCCGCTATGCGCGCAGGTCAGAAATCGTACGAGGCGGTCAGGCGAACCGTACGCGGCGGCGTGAAGTGGGTTCCCATGCCGTAGAGATTGGAAACCGTATCCGGACTTGTCTGGTACGTCGCAGTCGACTGCAGCTGACGCCGCTGGTTGAGTACGTTGAAGACATTCAACCCCAGGCCAAGGCGATTGTCGGCAAACGCTGGCCGGTACAGCACTCCCATGTCCAGCTGCGCCGTCCACGGCTGTCGGCCGGCATCCCCGGGTCGTGACGGTTCGCCGTTGCAGTAGTGGTACGCCGAGCCGTAGCCATGCGCCGGATCGCTCTGGTCGCTTCCGTAGTAGCCCAGGCAGTTCTTGGGCATGCCAGACATCACGCGCACGGTCGCCGATGCGGTCCACTCGTCATTGATCTGATACGCACCGAATGCCTTCAACTGATGCCGGCGATCATTGGCCAGGTAGCCACCGGCATACTCCATCAGCGACACCGCATCCCAATCCTGGGTCTTGGAAACATCATCCTGACCGATATCGGATCTCACCTGCCCTTCGGTGTTGCCGAAGCTGCGCGACCAGGTGTAGTCAAGGCGCGCGTACCAGCGCTCGGACATCGGGTGTTCGATGAACAGATCCACCGCGACATATTCGCGCTTGGCCTTCTTGCCGTCGTAGCCCCAATCGGACGCGCTCATGCTGACCGGCGTATAGCCGGACCCATCACGATGGCGCACCTGGAACGAATTGGTCTGCCCCGGGTTGAAGATCACGCAGCCGGGGAGCTCGTACGCATCGGGATCCAGGCCCATGCCAGCGAGCCGGTCGGCGAAGCGCCCGGAATCACAGGTATCGTCGATGGCCGACTGCAGCCGGCGGAAGGTCAGTTTTGCGCCACTGTTCCAGGTAGTGCCCAAGGTTTTCTCGAAGCCCAGGATCAGCTCATCCTGGTACTGGGAACGCAGGTCCGTGGGCGCCACCGAAAGGGGATCCGGAGCTTGGCCGTACTCGTTGTTGGTTGATACCGGACCGTCGCCCAAAGGCGTCAGGCCCGTGGGATTGCCGTCGGCGTCAATGCCGGTATAGGTGAAGTATTCACGGGTGTAGGTCGACGCGGACGCACCACGGATGGCCACGCTGTTGGGCAATGCCAGGTAGTAGCGGCCAAGGTTGGCGAAGACCTTCAGCGATGCGTCACCGAACACATCCCAACTGGCGCCCAATCGCGGCGCCCACTGGTCGCCACTTTCCACATACGCAAGCCCATCGCTGTTGTAGTTGGTGAAACGATCATTGCGCAGGCCAAGTGTCAGCAGCCACTCGGGAGTGAGTTGCCAGCGGTCTTCCAGGTAGTAGGCCTTCTGCTTCACCGACATGCTGGTGGTGGTGGAGAAGATGTACTTCTGCACGAAATAGCCATTGCCGCCCGGCGGTGCGATGCCGAAGCCGGGGTTGGGCGACGCATCCGGATTGCCGCGGGAGTAGATCCAGGCATGACCTGGGCCGGTCATGGACTGGCCTTCGTTGTTCGCCCAGTAGGCCATGTTGTCGATGCCGGCGGTCAGTTCGTGGTTACCGATGCGGTACTGCAGATCCATGCGCAGGCCCTGTGTCCTGCTGCCCGCATCGGGGGCCTTGGTATACAGGTCGGCCTGGTCGTTGCGGACCGGCGTTCCACCAATGAGGGACGGATCCTGGTTCCCGGCACCACTGATGTAGGGGTTGCCCGAATCCAATGGATTGAATTCCAGGTTGCCGACGCGCGTGCGCCCCCACACTGCGCTGAAGGTCAGGTCGTCGTTGAGGTACCCGGTGTACTTGAAGATGTCGACATCGGTGCTGGCCTTGGTGGTGTTGGGGAAGGTGCCAGTGCGCCCCCCTTCGGCCAACGACGGGTATTCGAACTCCGTGTAGTACCCGCCATAGCGATCATTGTCCTGGAAGCGGGTGTATTCCAGCGTGTTGCTGTCGTTGATGTTCCAGTCGATCTTGCCGTAGAACTTCGGTGTATCCACGCGGTAGTGGTTGCGGGCCTGCTGCGCGCTGGCTTCGCTGGCTGTGGAGATGCCTTCGCGCCGTTCGGACTCCGCCGCGAGATGGATGAACAATCGATCCTCGATCAACGGTCCGCTGACATAGCCGCTGTAGGTGGTTGTGGTCGCCTTGTCCCCGCGACGGTAACGATACAACGTGCCCTGCTTGGACTCGTTCTCGTAGGCATACCCATCCGGCAGGGCCATGTCGGGGTAGTTGACCGATGCCGGCGACTCGGCAAGCTCCGCCGGTGCCCACGTCACCTGGGCACCGAACCGCCACCGGTTGGTGCCGCGTTTTCCCAGCTGGTTGATGACACCGCCGGTGGAGCGGCCATAGCCGGCGCCGTACCCGCCGGTGAAGGTCTCCTGCTGATCGATGGAACCATAGGGCAGGCTGATGCCGCCGAGGTTGCTCAGCGGGTTGGTGACATTGAAGCCGTTGAGGTAGTAGGCGTTCTCGGTAACGCTTGCGCCGCCGAACGACAGCACGGATCGCGAACCGTTGGAGAATTCACCGCTGCCGGCGACCACCCCCGGGGCCAACAGAGCGATGGCCTCGGCACTTCGGCCCAGCGGCAGCACATCCAGTTGTTCGGACGTGATGACGGACTTGGAGACCGTGTGGGTCACATCGATCTTCGGCAGGTTTGCTGCAGTGACGTTGACCGCGTCCAGCGTGGTGGCCGGGCCATGTGCGGCGAAGCTCACTTCGGTACCACTGCCCACGCGCAGCTGGACGTTGTCCTGCTGCTGGATGACACGGCCGTCGCGCTGCACGCTGACGCTGTAGCGTCCCACCGGCAACGCGCCAAAGCTGTAGCGGCCCTGTGCATCGATGGCTGCCGTCCGCCGCAGACCGCTGTCGCTCTGGGCGACAACGGTAGCGCCTTCGCCACCGGCGGCGGTGCCGTACAACGTGCCAGTCGTGCTCTGTGCAGCAACGGCCCCAACGATGGAAAACAACACCGCCGAAAGCGCGCTGCGCTTCAACACACGATGCGTGGATGCAAATGCCATGAAGCTCTCTCCCGTGATGAAACTGACGGGGTTTTATAGGCACAGGTTTCCCTGCGAGGCAGTGCTGCAACCCGCGATGAATCAGGGCGAATGCGTCAGCAAGCGGGCATCGGCGACGCTATTGAATCGGGCCAGACAGCTGAAAACGTGGGGATTTCAGCCAATCAGCGGCACCGTAGCGACAGCATCCGCAGCAGGACAACAGAGGTCACATACGTCACATGAACGCGGTCGATACGCTGTGTTAAGCGTTCGATACGACAGCCCCGCGTTCTGGTTCCGACACTCATGGTGCATCCAGCGCTGCACCGATACCCATCACACCGCCTCCAACGTTCCGCGGTAATGCACGATCCGCCCCACCACTGGCGCGCCGATCTCCACGTCGAACACGAATCGCCCGTCCACTTCATACTCGAAACTGTTCTCCCCCGGCAGCAGCGCGCGCGGCAACGGCATGCCCAGGATCGACCAGCGTCGCGGCACAAGCTGCAGCCGCCCGTTCTCCACCAGCAGCGCCAACGCTACCGAGATCACGCCGAAGCGCTCGACCAGCAGCGCTTCGTTGCGCACCTGCCCCTGCGTCTGCAACGAAGAGAAACGACGGCCGGCAAAAGTCCGCGTCCAACGCTCACCACCCGCCTCCGGGTTGAACTCCACACTGACCGGCACACTCTCGCCCGCCGCGGGAAAGCCGAACACCTTCCCCAGCAAGCGCGACAGCAGTCCACGACCACGTTCGACCGATGCCGTGCCACTCCAGTGCCTGGCTGCAGACGGTGCGTGCAACGCCTGCACGCTGGCCGGCAGTTGCGCGTATGCGTTGCCAAGCAGGCGCTGGTACAGGCTGGCACCCGGCATGTCACGGCGGAAACCGGTATGGATCGTGCGCCCTTCAAACAGCCGGTCGTAGTCGCTCAACTCCAGCGCATGCGTGGCCGCACGCGCACCCGGTGCCGGCCGATCACCGGCCAGCTGCTTGCGGATCACCGCCTCGATCGCCATCGACGGAATGTACGGGCCGTCATCGGCCTCGGCCAGCAGGTGCCAGCTCTGTTCGACGCGCGCACCATCGCGGGTACCCACTGCACGTACGATCATGCCACCACGATGTTCGCCGAACTTCATCAGGTTCAGTACGGTGTAGAACAACCGCGAGCACGGCTCCAGCGACGGTAGTTTCAGGTGCAGACGCGCCTTGGCCAGCAGGTTCAGCACGCGATGCAGGATTTCCGGCACCGGGCCAGCCCCCATCCAGATGTCGGTCATCGTCGGATGTTCGGGCGGCAGCACCTGCAGATCAGGCACATCCACCAGCGAGAAATGCAGGTTGCGCAGCGGCAGCCGTCCCGGCACCGCGACGGTGAAACGGCGACTCTCGGCCAGGCCGATGCCGTGCCCATCGCGACCGTTGCGGCGCAGCTTCACCGGCGCACCGGCATAGCCGACCACCGCACGCATCACATTCAGACCAATGCCGGCATACGGCGATGGCGCGATGCCACCTTCCACGCTGACGATATCCATGTGCGTGGCCATCTCGCGCAGCACCGCGGCGGTCAGTACCGGGAAGCTGCTGACGCCCGACAGCACGTAGATGCCAGCCGCCCTGGCCTGCGCGTCGTACTGCGAAACGCCGAATACGAAGTCCGCCGCGTCGGCGAAGTCCAGATAATCAATGCCGGCGGCAATACAGGCTTCGATCGCGCCGTAGCGGTGTTCGCCGTAGTCCTGGAAAGGACCGGAGGCATCCACCACGAGGTCCGGTCGCTCGGCCTGCAGGGCCGTGGCCAGCTGCTGCCGGTCGACCTGCAGTGGGCGCAGTGTCGATTGCCCCACGTAGCTTGCACAGAAGGCCTGCGCCGCCACCAGGTTGCGGCCACCGATCAGCAGTTCCAGCATCGGCAGGTCCGCCAGCAAGCGGACCAGACGCCCCCCGAACACCCCATATCCACCCAGAATCAGGATCTTCACGCATCGTCCCTGTCGTGTCGTCCAGCCATGGTAGCGCGACGCCGCCAGCTCCCGCAGTGCAGCACGATCCAGCATTAACACGACCCATGCTATCGCTGCGCCTTCGTCCACTGCGGAGCCCCGCCATGGCTCACAAGAACACGATCTGCGTCTGGTACGACAGCGGTGCGCTCGAGGCCGCCTCGTTCTACGCAAAGACCTTTCCCGACAGTGAAGTAACCGCCGTGCATCACGCGCCGGGCGACTTCCCCGACGGCAAGCAGGGTGACGTCCTCACCATCGAGTTCACGGTCTGCGGTGTCCCCTGTGTCGGCCTCAATGGCGGCCCGACCTTCAAGCACAGCGAAGCGTTCTCGTTCCAGATTTCCACCGAGGACCAGGACGAGACCGATCGCCTGTGGAATGCCATCGTCGGCAACGGTGGCCAGGAGAGCCAATGCGGCTGGTGCAAGGATCGCTGGGGCATCTCCTGGCAGATCAGCCCACGCATGCTGATCGAAGCGGTGACCAGCAAGGACAAGGCCCTGGCCAAGCGCGCCTTCAACGCGATGATGCCGATGAAGAAGATCGACATCGCCACCATCGAAGCGGCGATCCGCAACGCATGACGACGTTGGACACGATCATCGTTGGCGGCGGCCACAACGGCCTGGTGTGTGCGGCGTACTTGGCGCGCGCGGGGCAACGGGTGCTGGTGCTGGAGCGCCGTGGTGTACTCGGCGGTGCGGCGGTCACCGAAGAGTTCCATCCCGGCTTCCGCAACTCGGTGGCCTCTTACACCGTGTCGCTGCTGCAGCCGAAGGTGATCGAGGAACTGCAGCTGCATGCGCACGGGCTGCGCATCATCGCGCGGCCGGCCAACAACTTCCTGCCGTTGCCCGATGGTCGCTACCTGCTGTCTGCACCGGGCCGCACCCAGGCTGAAGTGGCGAAATTTTCCGAGCGCGATGCGCAGGCGCTGCCTGCCTATGAAGCGCGTCTGGAAGTATTTGCCGACGTGCTGCGCGACTGGGCGCTGCGTCCGCCGCCCGACCTCGGGGTGACGGCCGGCTGGCGCGCGCTGCCCGCACTGTGGCAGATGGGCCGGCTGGGGCGCGAGCTGGCCGCACTTGATCCTGCATTGCGGCAGGAACTGCTGGATTTGTTCACGCTGTCGGCCGCCGAATACCTGGACCGCTGGTTCGAGAGCGAGCCGATCAAGGCCCTGTTCGGTTTCGATGGCATTGTTGGCAACTACGCCAGCCCCTACACGCCCGGCAGCGCCTACGTGCTGCTGCATCACGTGTTTGGCCAGTGCAACGGGGTCAAGGGCGCCTGGGGCCACGCCATCGGTGGCATGGGAGCGATCAGCCAGGCCATCGCCGCATCCGCGCGTGCGGCGGGTGCCGAGCTGCGTGTCGATGCCGGCGTGCAGCGCCTGCTGGTTGAAGACGGACGCGTGGTCGGCGTCGCGTTGTCCGGCGGCGAGAGCCTGCGCGCACGTGCCGTGGTGGCCAACGTCAATCCGAAGCTGCTGTACGAACAGCTGCTGCAGCCTGCGCAGGTTCCAGCCACCACCCGCGAACGCATGGCGAACTGGCGCTGCGGCTCGGGCACGTTCCGGATGAACGTGGCGCTGTCGCGGCTGCCGGATTTCCGCGCCCTGCCCGGCCCTGGCGACCACCTCAGTGCCGGCATCATCATGGCGCCCAGCCTGGATTACATGGACCGTGCCTGGCTGGATGCACGCCGCGATGGCTGGTCGCGCGAGCCGATCGTGGAGATGCTGATTCCGAGCACGCTGGACGACTCGCTGGCGCCCCCCGGGCAGCATGTGGCGAGCCTGTTCTGCCAGCACGTGGCGCCAGAGCTGCCCGATGGCCGTCACTGGGATGACCACCGGGATACCGTCGCCGACCTGATGATCGCTACCGTCGATCACTACGCCCCCGGCTTCGCCGACAGCGTGCTCGGTCGGCAGGCGCTTTCACCGTTGGATCTGGAGCGGACGTTCGGGCTGATCGGCGGTGACATCTTCCACGGTGCGCTCAGTGCCAACCAGTTGTTCTCGGCACGACCGATGGTCGGCCAGGCCGGCTATCGCGGCGCCCTGCCCGGCCTGTACCTGTGCGGCGCGGGCACGCATCCGGGCGGCGGGGTGACCGGTGCGCCCGGGCACAATGCGGCGCAGGTGGTGCTGCAGGACCAGTAGATCCACGCCATGCGTGGATGTGGTTACAACCCGCCGCCTGCATTGCCTGCTGTTGGTAGGCGCCAACCTTGGTTGGCACAACGTGGCAGAGATGATTGCCAACCAAGGTTGGCATCTACCGCGTCAAATGATCCTTTCCAATGCGTGCCAACCAAGGTTGGCACCTACCCGCGTGAAACGAGGCGCGTAGCGCCTCACTTCACGCTGCGCAGATGGTTCGGGCGCTTCGGCGGGCCGGGGGGACGACGCTTGTTGAACGGCGATTGGCCGCGCCAGTAGCGGATCAGCAGCCAGCCGAACAGCATGCCGCCCAGGTGCGCGAAATGGGCCACGCCCGGCTGCCAACCGGTCATGCCCAGCACCAGCTCGCCCACGCCGAACAGGATCACGAACGTACGCGCCTTCATCGGAATCGGCGGGAACAGCAGCATCACCCGCTGGTTGGGGAACAGCATGCCGTAAGCCAGCAGCAGGCCGAACACACCACCGGAAGCGCCCAGCACCGTGGCCGGATTGTCGAGCATCGTGCCGACCAGCAACTGGCACAGGCCGGCGCCGACCACGCACACCAGGTAATAGATCAGGAAGCGCTTCTCGCCCCAAGTCTGCTCCAGCGGCGCACCGAACATGAAGACAGCCAGCATGTTGAAGAACAGATGCCCGAAGCTGCCATGCAGGAAGCCGTAGGTCAGCAGCTGCCAGGGCTGGAAGTTGCCGCCCGGCGAGAACGCATCGAAGCCCTGCTGCAGCGGCTGCAGCATGAACGGCTCGAAGGTCTGCATGCCGAGCAGGAACGGCTGCTGCAGCAGGAACAGGATCGCGTTGGCTATCAACAGGGCCTTGGTAACGGTTGGCAGTCGCGGGAACATGGGGGCACCGGCATGGAACGGCCTCCATCATAGCCGCAGCACCGGCCCTTTTTGACCCGAGCGGACGCTCGCCCGTTCAGTCGCAGGCAGCGATCAGCCAAGCCCCCATACGGCGGCATCCAGCGCCACCGCCGGGTCGACTGCGGGCATCCGCACCCGGCCGTTTTCCACGACGACACCCTCCGCACGCAGCCGCTGCGATTGTTCGCGCCAGCCGGCCGAACCCTCGGCCATGGCGATGCGCCCATCCGAACGCAGCACGCGGTGCCAGGGCAGCGAGGGATCCTCATTCTGGCCGAGGATGCGCGCGGTCAGCCGGGCGCGTCCAGGCAGGCCCGCGCGCATCGCCACCTGGCCGTAGCCCATCACCTGTCCCGGCGGAATCGCATGGATCACCGCCAGGATGCGCGCACGCGCCTGCTCCGGCGTCAGCGGCGCAGCCGCGTCACCAGCAGTACGCCGAGCAGGACCAGCACGGTGCCGGCGATCTGCGCCGGCCCCATCGGTTCGTCGAGCAGCCATAGGCTCATCACGATGGTGGAAACCGGACCCAGCATACCCACCTGCGCGGCCAGCGACGAGCCGACGCGCTGCACCGCCAGCATGATGGCCAGCACCGGCAGCACGGTGCAGACCGTCGCATTGATCAGCGACAGCCACTGCACGGCGGCGGGTGCCTGCCACAGCAACGGCAGTGGATGGGTGATGGTGAAATGCAGCAGCACCAGCACACTGGCCACGCAGCTGGCGTAGGCGGTCAGACGCACCGCGCCGATACGGGCGACCACCTGACCGCTGCCGAACAGATAGAGCGCATAGCTGAGCGCACTGCCCAGCACCAGCAGGCTGCCGAGAATGATCTGCCCACCTTCGCGCTGCAGGTCATGGCCGAACGCGATCAGCACGCCGAGATAGCTGAGCACCAGCGCGCCGATCTGCCAGCGACCCGGCCGCTGCCGCGCCAGCAGCACGTTGATCAACAGCACCAGGGTCGGGTTCAAGTACAGGATCAACCGTTCCAGGGTCACGCTGATGTACTGCAGGCCCTGGAAATCCAGCAGGCTGGACAGGTAGTAACCGGTGAAGCCGAGCCACAGCACGCGTGCCCGGTCAGCCCAGGAAAGTCGCTCCGCACGGCGCGACGCCCACACCGCCATCAGCGCGAACAGGGGCAGCGCCATCAGCATGCGCAGCGCCAGCAGCGTGGTGGCATCCACGCCATGGCGCAGCCCCAGCTTGACGATGATGGCCTTGCCCGAGGCGGCAATGGCGCCGATTGCAGCCAGGCCCATGCCGCCCAGGGCGATGCGCGAGGACGTGGTGGCGAGGCGGGGAGAAGAGGTAGACATCAGGAAGAAAACGGGCCGCACGGGCGGCTGGAAGGAGCCGGATAGCTTCCAATTGTCTCATGGCACTTCCGGGCGAACGATCTGATTTCCGTTCATGCTCACTGCAATTCCTGATCCACGCATGGTGTGGCTTTACCGTGTCGACCAAGGTCGACACCTACCAACAGAGGTTGCCGGCCAGCGGCCGGCACTACCGCGTGTCGGCTCAGCGCATCAACACCACTTCTTCAGCAGACGTCGGGTGAATCGCCACCGTATCGTCGAACTGCGCCTTGGTCGCGCCCATCTTCACCGCCACCGCGAAACCCTGCAGGATCTCATCCGCCGCTTCGCCGAGCAGGTGTACGCCGACCACACGCTCTTCCGGCCCGGCACAGACCATCTTGAACAGGCTGCGCTGGGTGCCGTTGGCCAGTGCCTGCAGCATCGGCCGGAAACGGCTGTGGTACACCGTCACCTGGTCGAAACGCGCACGTGCGTCTTCCTCGCTCATGCCCACTGCGCCCAGCGGCGGGTGCGAGAACACCACGCTGGCCACGTTGTCATAGTCCATCTTCGCGTCCGGGCGGCCACCAAACAGACGATCCATCAGACGACGCGATGCAGCCACGGCAACCGGCGTCAGCCCGACCTTGCCAGCGATGTCACCAACCGCATGCACGCTTGGTACCGCCGTGGTTTGCCACTCGTCCACCTCCACCTGCTGGTGTTCGCCGATGCCGATGCCCAGCGCCTCCAGGCCCAGATCCCTGCTGTTGCCGCGCCGGCCCGTAGCAAAGAACACGGCATCGAACACGCTGTCGATCGGGCCGTCATGGCCGAAAGCGCGCACGCGTTCGCCGTCGCGCTTCAACTCACGCAGGCGGTAATCGAAGTGGATGCGGACACCCTGCTGGCGCAGGTTCTCGGCCAGCTGCGCGGTCAACTCGTAGTCGAAGCGCTCCAGCAGGCGACTACCACGCACCAGCAGGCTCACC